>JASLRP010000214.1 GCA_030743915.1 SAR202 cluster bacterium
GGCGCCAGCTTCCTCGGAACTCTATCTCCTGTGTTCGCCGGACTGATTGCAGATAACTATGGGACTGAATACACCTTTCTGTATGGCGGAGCAATGATTCTTCTGGCGGCAATCGTGCTGGCGTTGACGCGCCTGCCCAAGACCGCGAATCAGTTGGCGCAGGAACGAGCCGGGTAGTCGCCTCGGATATTGGCCGGAGTCGCGCGAGCCGCGTTTCCTGCGATAAGTTACAATTGCTCGACTTGAGACACTTCATTTCGATACTAGTATTCTGTTGAATCAACGACAATCACTCAGACGGGAGGTTTGGAGTTGGAACATAACATTGACGGAAACCCAGACTACGGACACCTGACCGTTTCGTTAAATCGGGGCGAAACATTCATCGCCGAAGGCGGAGCGATGGCGTGGATGTCCGAAGGCATGGACGTCAAGGCTCGGCTTCTCGGCGGGTTTGTCAGCGCCTTTATCCGAAAGCTGGTTGGCGGCGAATCCCTGTTCGTAGGCGAGTTCAGTCATCCCAGCGGCGGACGGGCAACATTCTCTCCATCTTTGCCTGGTGAAATCAGCCACAGAAAAATGTCGGGGGAGTCCTTTATCTTGACGGGTGGGTCGTTTATGGCCTGCACTCAAGGAATCGGCCTCAAGACCAAGTTCGGAGGGCTTCGAGCGATGTTCTCCGGCGAGGGCGCTTTCTTCATCGAGTGCAGTGGCGAAGGCGATCTGTTTTTCAACACCTTCGGCGCGCTGATCGAAAAAGAGATCAACGGCTCGTTCACCGTGGACACCGGACACGTTGTCGCGTGGGAACCCAGCTTGAACCACTCGATCAGGGGCATGGGCGGACTGAAAAGCACGCTTCTATCCGGCGAGGGCGTGGCCATGCAATTCTCGGGAAGGGGAAAGATATACCTCCAGACCCGCACGATGGACAGCCTGGCAAACTGGCTAATTCCCTTCGGCTGATATTTCGGCTTTGTATTGTCTATTCCCTTCGACATTTTGACTTCCACTAAAGACCGGAAGGAGGCTGATATCAATGGATTTCCAGTTATCTCAATCAGGATCATTCGGGTCAGTCCTAGTCACGTTGGAGCCCGGCGACAGGCTGGTGTCCGAGGCGGGCGCTATGTTCCGCGCATCCAGCAACATCGACATCGACGTGACAACCCGAAGCCGGGGTTCCGGAGGGTTGCTCTCTGGGCTCCGCCGTGTGCTGTCAGACGAGAGCTTCTTCCTCTCCACGTACGAGACCAACGACGGCGGCTCCGGCGAAGTCGCTCTGGCCCCAACTCTCCCCGGCGACGTCGGATTGATCGACGTGCAGGGCGGCGTTCGTTACTTCTGCACCGGCGGGAGTTACCTTGCTTCAAGTTCCAGTTTGGCCCTCGACACCCAGTTCCAGGGGTTCCGGGGCATGTTCTCTGGAGAGTCGATGTTCTTTCTATCCATTGACGGGCGTGGCGCCCTGGCGGTGAGCGCATTCGGAAGCATTCAGGAACTGGAGGTGGAGGGCGCGTTGACCGTGGACACAGGACACGTGGTCGCATTTGAGGACACACTGGATTTCACCGTTGGCAGGGCTGGCGGCAGTTGGGTCCAGTCCTTCCTGTCCAGCGAGGGCCTGGTGATGAACTTCACCGGCAGGGGCAAGATTTACGTTCAGAGCCACAATCCCAACGAGTTCGGCCAGTCGCTCGGCAGTATGCTGCCGCCCAGGGAGTAGCTATTCATGGATTACACAATTCAAAGTCGGCCCAGTTACAGCCTGCTTGAGGTCGATCTGACCCCTGGCGAGACAATGGTCGCCGAGTCCGGCGCCATGACCTGGATGACCGACAATGTCAGGATGAAGACCTCCACCAGGGGAGGGGCGCTGCGAGGGCTTGGCCGGTCGATGCTGGGAGGCGAGAGCTTCTTCCAGAACACATATTCAGCAGAGGGCGGCTCAGGCACGCTGGGCATGGCTCCAGGCCAACCGGGAGACATCGTGCCAATCGAGATGAATGGCGACGAGTTGCTGTTGGAGCGAGGGGCTTATCTGGCCTCAGAGGAAAACGTCAAGCTGGACTCCAACTTTCAGGGTCTCAGCGGCTTGTTTAACGAGGGACTATTCGTGCTGAGAGTTTCCGGCGAGGGTCTTCTGTTTTTCAACGCCTATGGGGACATTCATGAAGTGGAGGTTGACGGTTCCTATATCGTGGACAACGGCCATGCCGTCGCCTGGGAGCCAACGCTGGACTACCAGATAACGAGAGGACGCTCGATTCGCTCGTTCTTGTTCTCCGATCAGCTTCTGCTGGAGTTTCATGGCCATGGCAAGGTTTGGGTGCAGTCTCGGAATCCTCAAACGCTGGCCAACTGGGTGTACCCATTCCGACCACAGAAGTCCAAGAACGATAACGACTGAGGATCGGAACCGCGAGGACTCAGGCGTTAAGGAGATTTGAGTTGGTTGATCTTCAACGATTTTCTGACCGCGACGCCTCCGCCATCAAGTGGCTATTGGATTCCGGTGACCCGTCAGTGCGCCACCTGACACTGGTGGATATTCTAGACGTTCCGGAAGATTCCGAAGAGGTTCAGCCCTCCAGAGACCAGATCAATGAAGGGCCGAAGGTTCGAGCGTTGTTGGCGAGACAGCAAGGCGATGGCGATTTTGGAGTGGGGCCGTACACCAAATGGGCAGGCGCCCATTGGAGGCTCGTCTCGCTGGCGGAACTGGGCATTCCGGCTGGCGAACCTCGGGCGGTCGCGGCTTTTGGCACCGTCCTGGACTGGCTGGATAGCGACGCGCACAACAGCAGGATTGTTGAGATTAACGGCCTCTGGCGCCAGCATGCCTCTCAGGAAGGGAATGCGCTTTTCGTGGGCAGTCGGCTGGGCATGGGCGATAGTCCACGGGTCCGGCGCCTCGCCGAGTCGCTCGTAACTTGGCAGTGGCCGGATGGCGGATGGAACTGCAGGCAGGACCCAGACGGTCACCACTCATCCTTTTTCGAGAGCATTACGCCGTTGAAGGGCCTTATCGAGTACCGTCGCTTCACCGGACAGTCCTTCGTGGAGGAAGCAATCGAACGCGGCGCCGAGTTCTTTCTGCAGCACGGGATGTTTCGATCCGAGCGCACAGGCGAGGTGATAAGAAAATCGTGGCTTGACCTGCGATACCCCCAGTACTGGCATTATGACATCCTGCATGGACTGGGCGTCCTGGCTCCTCTTGGGAAGCTGGAGGACGAGCGGGCGCAGGAGGCTCTGGACATCCTGGAGTCCAAACGATTGCCCGATGGACGTTGGCGACCTAAAGGCTACCACTGGCGACGCACTGACGCCAAGGGTTCGCTTCCACCCGATGTTGTGGACTGGGGCCGAGGGGCGCCCAACGAGATGTTGACCCTCAATGCCGTGCGGGTCCTGAAAGCGTCTGGCCGGCTGGCGTAAACCGAGGTCGACGCTGCGAAATCCTGCCGTTGGACCACTGATTTTACTTCCCACTCGGCCCGCAAGTTGGTATATGCTGAATGGGCGCTCGAAGTCTCCACAGCGCTCAACATTTTGAATTTCCTGACTGGAGCTTGCCCATTTTGGCGAACCTCACCGCCTTGGAAGTGGCGTCCCGGTATTCAGCAGCGATATCCGATGGCGACAACGATCAGATGACCTCTTTGCGGTCGGCTGACTTTGTGATGGATTTCGTTCACACGGATGCTGAAGCCGCAGACCCGCCGTCCGCGGAAACCGCTCGCACTTTTTGGACTACCTGGCTGTCAGCCTTTCCTGAATACGACTGGCATGTCACCCGCACTGTAGCCGCCGACGAGGTTGTCGTGACTCAATGGGTGTTCAGCGGAACCCACGAGGCCACCATCGAGCAGCCGATCTTTGACCCTCCACTGGAGGCTACCGGCAGAACCATCAGCATACGAGGGGTGTCGTTCTACGATATTAAAGATGGCTTGATCGAACGAGAAACGCTGTACATAGACCTTGCGACGCTCATCGTCGAGTTGGGAGCCGAGTTGTGAGTCCCAAGGACCAGCATCCTCATCTCGGTGAGATCGTCGAGGCAACGGAGGTTGTTGCAGGAGGTCTTTCCGAGCGCCGAATGAAGGCGATCGTCTGGATGCTGGCGGGCAGCGTGGCTTTGCAGATGACCGGATTCGGCATCATCATGCCCATATTCGCCAAACGGTTGGAGGAGTTCGGCTCTGGCGTCGAGGCGTTGGGACTGATGACCATGTCCTTCGCGCTGGCCCAACTGGTGGCCGGCCCCATTATCGGGTCTTTGGCGGACCGGATAGGTCGCAAACCGGTGATACTCTTCTCGCTCCTTGCGTTTATTGCCACGAACCTCGGATTTTTGTTCGCTCCCAACACGGGTGTGTTTCTGGTGGTCCGAGCGTTGGAAGGCGGGCTGACCGCGGGCCTTTTGCCATCGGCCCTGGGTGTCGTGGCTGACATTGTGCCGACAGACCGACGCGCCCAGTGGGTGGGTATCGTCATGGGCGCATTGGGGGCGGGATTCATATTCGGGCCTGTGGTTGGCGGAGTCTTGTTCGAGTGGATGGGATACGAGGCGCCGTTCATCGCGTCGGCGGGCATGGGGTTCCTGGCGCTGGTCGCGGCGGCTTCGCTGGTGCCTGAATCCAGAACGCGAGCCGTGCGACTACGCGAGAAACTTCGGCTGCGCCGAGAGTCCGAATCCGAAGGTTCTACGGATAAAGCGGTACACGCTCAGAATTCTTTGTGGGCTTCTTTGCCTCGACCGTTCAAAGTATTCGGAACATTGCTGTTGATTGATTTCCTTCTTTCGTTCACGTTCGGATTTGTGGAGCCGCAGATGGTGTTCTACTTCTACAACGATCTGGGTTGGACGCCGATTCAGTTCGGGATCGTCGCAGGCGCTTTCGGATTGGCGCTGGTTATCGGACAAACAACGCTGGGCCGTTTGAGTGACAGGATCGACAGAAGACCAGTAATCACTGCGGGGATTCTGTTGTTTGCGATGTTCTTTTTCGGGCTATGGTTTACCGACAATTTCGTGTTGATGTTATTGGTGGCCGTGATCGCAGGCCTAGGCGAGGCATTGATAATGCCTGCGGCCAGCGCGTTCTACCTTGACATTACTTCGGAACAGCACAGGTCCAGGGTTATGGGTATCAAGGAGTCGGCGGTTTCGCTGGGAGGAGTGCTGGGGCCTTTAATGGTGGTGGTGGCCGCTTCTGTCATGTCACCGAAGGAGATGTTCGCGACTGCTGGGTTCGTTGCGCTGACTGGCGCTGTTGCTGCCGTCGCATTTTTGGCCAAGCCCAAGGAAGAATCGCTGATTGCCGGTGGAGTGAGCGAAGGCGTCTCAAACCAACGGTCTCTCGCTGCTCAATCCGCATTGCGCCGAGTCGTGATTGCGGCGAGAACAGTGCGCAGTCACCGTATTTCTCCATAGCTGGGGATTCTGGTCCGTCCTTTGACGCCAGCGGTCAGGCTATCAGGACCTTCCTCACGTTGCGAGAGAGATCGACAGGCGTGAATGGCTTCTGGAGAAATGCGCGGTTCGGATCCGACGATATGGCGTTCTGGACAACATCATTCATGTAGCCCGATGTGAAAACGACTTTTGCGTCGGGATTACGTTCTTGGAAACGGTCCGCCAGATCCTTTCCTCCCAGCAATGGCATCACGATATCTGTGACCAGCACGTCGATACTTTTGGTGTGGCCTCCCGCAATTCTGAGGGCTTCGATACCGTTGGATGCTTCCAATATCGTGTAGCCTTTATCGCTCAACGCTTTCGCCAGCAGTTCGCGAACCATGGGATCATCTTCGACCAGCAAAACCGTCTGGTTAGCGTGAGTCGAATCATCAACAAACGGTTCGGTTTCCAAAGTTGGAGTCGGCGTGTCAAGGGAAGGGAAGTATGTGCGGAATGTTGTTCCCACACCGACTTCGGACTCGACGAATATGTGACCTGAGTTTTGCTTAGCGATGTCCTTGCACGTTGACAGTCCGAGACCAGTCCCCATTCCGGCCTGTTTGGTGGTGAAGAAAGGCTCAAAGATGTGTGCCGTGGTCTCTTCACTCATTCCCAGACCAGTGTCGCTGACCGCTACCATCACGTACTGGCCTGGAGCCAATTCACGGTCCGAAGCGGAAGAGCTTGTGTCAATGACAACGTCTGAAGTTTCTATTACCAGCTTGCCTCCGCCAGGCATCGCGTCACCGGCGTTGACCGCCAGGTTCATGAGGAGCAGCTCCACCTGTCCTCGTTCGACCCGCGTCGATTTCAATGACGGGGCAGCTATCGTGACAATTTCGATCTCTTCGCTGATGAGACGACGAAGCATCTTGTTGACGTCAGCGATCAGGTCGTTGACGTCAACGACCTGGGGTTCGGCATTTTGTTGGCGAGAGAAGGTCAGCAGCCGACGGGTCAGATGGGAAGCCCGCTCCCCGGCTTTTTGGATCTCATGAAGAAAGTCCCAGATTTCGTCGCCGATCGACACATTGCTCATCGCAATCTGGGAATAACCGTTAATAACGGTCAGAAGATTGTTGAAGTCGTGAGCCACGCCTCCAGTGAGCTGTCCTACAGCCTCCATTTTTTGAGCCTGAAGCAACTGGCGCTCCAAGCGTTTGCGCTCGGCCATGTCACGGAAGATCCGCACGACGCCAAAGGTCAATACAGCGCCGACGCAGATTTCTTCGTCGTCAATGACCGGGGTTACGTTTCCATCGATGGGGATTGACGTGATGTTGTTTTCGAACAGTTTGGTTTGTTCCGGCAATTGAACAGTGGCTAGCTGATATTGAGCTGTCTCGACCAACTCGTCAAGGGACGTCCCGGAATTCTCAAACGCAATGGTTACAACGTCGCTCAGTGGTTTGGTTACGGCCTCTGCCTGATCTGCTCCGCTCAATGCTTCGGCGGCGGGATTCATGGATGTCACTCGGCCTCCGAGATCGAGCGCAATCACAGCCTCTCCAGCGCCATCAAGCACCGCGGAGAGCCACTGCTCACGTTTGGATGATCTATTTCTTTCTGTGCTGTGTTTGTAAAGCGCGGTCTCGACCGCTGAGTACAGGGCCCTTTCACCGATGGGCTTGAGCAGGTAGCCTGAAGGCTCGGTCTTCTTTGCTCGTTCCAGCACACTGTCATCAGAGAACGCAGTCAGGTATATCACTGGAATGCCAAGGAGGTTTCGAATTTCACCAGCCGCGTCGATGCCGTCCATAGACCCAGACAGATTGATATCCATCAACACTAGGTTTGGATTGATTTCTCCAGCAAGCGCAACGGCTTCCTCACCCGTTGCGATCACGGAAGGAACCGAGTATCCCAATTCCGTCAGCATCATTTGCAAGTCCATGCCGACTACCGCTTCGTCTTCGACGATCAATATTTGTTGAGTGTTCATTATTCAATCGTTCTTAACTTGAACAGCGGCAAATTGGATTCTGACTCCCGCTCCCTTGCCTTCAAGCAGTTCGGCCGCTCCTTTCAGTTGGGTTGCAAGCGCGCTGACGAGCTTGAGTCCCAATGATCGGGTGTTCTCGAAATTGAAATCCTTGGGAAATCCGACCCCGTTGTCTTTGACTGTCAACTCGCAGCTGTCGCCATCTTGACGAAATCGAATATCTATTTCGGCGCCTCTGTTTTCGACGACACCGTGTTTCATCGAATTTGACACCAGTTCGTTGATGATTAGCCCGCAGGGAATCGCCTTGTCCAGAGTGAGATAGGCATCGGCGGCATCAATATTGAGTTTCACGTCTTCCATGCGGGCGCCATACGAGGCGTAGAGATTGGCGGTGAGGCCTCTCACATAATCTCCGAAGTCGATTCTTTCGAGGTCGTTGGACTGATACAGTTTTTCGTGAATCAAGGCCATAGACATGATGCGGTCTCGACTCTCCCTGAAGAGTTGGACCATCCTCTCATCCTGGACATCCCGAGACTGGAGATTCAACAAACTGGAGACTACTTGCAGATTGTTTTTGACTCTGTGGTGGACCTCGTTGAGTAGTATCTCCTTCTCCTTCAGCGACGCCTTGATCTTCTCTTCGTCCTCCAACCGCCGATGCTCTGCGTTTTCCAGGCCCCTGAGCATATCGTCGATATCGCTGCCCAGTGTGGCTAACTCGTCAGACCCTTGTAACTTGACTTGCGCCGACAAGTCGCCGCTCTGAGCAATCGAAGTGACTACTGTGCTGAGTCCCGATAGTCGGGATAGCACAAACTTTTCCAATAACAAGAGCGTCACTGCGCCGAAGCCCAGTCCTGCCAACAGGATCGCCAATAAAAAATACCTTGTGATGGAGACGCCCTGCGCGTGGGTAGCGCGTTCTATGTCCGCCCTGAACATGAGCAGTGGAGCGCCGTAGATATCATTCGCGACCGCGTATCCGGAAATGGTGCGCTCGTTCATTGGCTTTACGAACTGCTGGTTTTCTATCGTGATGTGCGGAATCGCTTCAGTGAAATCGACCGGCAGCGCCGGGTCATTCATCCGATGAGAGGCGAGTGTCAAATGGGTTGTATCGCCCAGCGCTTCTACGCGGGCTGCGTCCAAGTATTGCCCCAGGATTAACGTTCCCCGAATAGGCCCTTCGACCCGGCTGGTGACAATTGGTCGCGATGACACGATCAACGGCGCTATCGGAAGATCAAGCAATCCAGTTACGCTCGATGGCACTTTTGTGTGTTGCAGCAAAAGCCCGTTGCCTGATATATGCTCGATGAGCCCCTCAGGCAACGGAACATGTTCTTCGGTTTCCAAGTCAAAAGCCTCGCCGAAAACAATTTTTCCGGTCGAGTCCACAAAGATCAGGATGTTCAGGGGTGTGTCGATAAATGTGGTGTCGACGAGATTTGAATCGATGTATGCCTGGTTTCCGTCGTTGATGAATTCATAAGTATCATCCCACGCGGCCCAGTCATGAGTTAAGGTGCTGAGATCCTCGATTTCATCCGTCAATGCGGAGATGACCCGCGTCATGTTTAGCTGGGCATCCTCATCCTCAAGAGCGCGGAAACCGGCTCCCAAGATGACGCTCGAAAGAAGATAGAGTACGATGATCAGAGTGACGAGTGTGATGCCTAACACAATCGCAGCTTTGATACGTAAGGTCATTATTCAATTACCCGTCAAATTCGTGCTATGTCTCGTCGCGAAAAGTAGAAATTCATGGTTAACGATATCGCATTCTCCCGAACGAGAACTTGATTCGTGCGGAACTTATGCGGCGATAACCATATCCTAATCTCTGGAAATAACGGTCCACATTTCTGTTGGGTGTCGCTCATGAGGATTCACCTCACTGCGCAACATTCCGCAAAATCGGTCCATTTGCGAAACTAACCCCACATTATTAGTTAAACTCCCTCGGTGTCCC
>JASLRP010000215.1 GCA_030743915.1 SAR202 cluster bacterium
GGCTGTTTTCTATCGCATAGGAAAAAGGTTGGTAAGAGTGGCTCTGCTCCTGATCACCGCGCCATCGCTGATTGTGCTGGCCTGGATGAGCGTTCAGGGCGGGCGTGGGTACATGGGAGTCTTCCTGTTCGCCGTAATGTCGATGGCCGTGCTTCTCAGCCCTGCGCTATTCGATCTGAAGGATAATCGAGAAGAGTTAGCCGAGTATGTGTCCGGTATCGACCCGACACGCGGTCTTTCCGAATCTGCCGAATAGACGGAGATTTCGTCATCACCATATCTTCCCATCGGGACAGCGACTCGGTGTCCATCGTTGTGGACAGCGCGGCATCCCTCCCGTCATCGGCGCTGAGCGGCCCAAAGCTCCACGTGGTCCCCATGACCCTGACAATTGACGGTCAGGAGTTTACTGACGGCGTCGATATCACGGTCGGTGATTTCTATGCGCGATTGAAGGACGCTCCGGGCGCCGCAACCACGTCTGCTCCGTCTCCCGCCGCCTTCGTTCAGGCGTTCGAGGCTGCGGCCATCGAATCTGACTCGATACTGTGCATCGTCGTGGCTTCGGAATTCAGCGCGACCGCAGACTCGGCGCAGACCGCTTCTGAGCAGTTTCTGCTTGCTCATCCTGAATGCACGGTCACAATCATGGACTCGGAGTCTGCCGCCGGGGGCGAAGGACTGATTGCGTTGGGAGCATTGAAGCAAGCCAGGATGGGCGCTGGCTTGCCGAAAATTCAAAAAACCGCTGAAGAGATCAAGGAACGGGTCAGGTTGTTGGCTTTCGTGGACACGCTCTACTACCTGTGGAAAGGCGGGCGCGTGCCTCGAATCGCCCACGCCGGAGCCTCATTGCTGAAGCTGAAACCCACCTTTGAGTTGCGCCACTCCAACATCGAGAATCTTGGTCGACCGAGGACCGTCAAGAAGGCGATGAACAAGATCATTGACCTGATGTCTGAGCGCATCGAAGGAGGCCGAATTCACGTTGCAGTCAATCACGCGGCGTCAGAGGAAAACGCGGCGCTGCTAAGCCAACGTATCTCCGATGAGTTTGATTGTGTCGAGTCCTTTGTGACCGAATTCACCCCGGTAATGGGCGCCCACATTGGCCCCGGAATGATCGGCGCCGCGTTCTGGGCCGAGCAACCCGACATCTGAACGAGAATTACAGTTCGGCCAGCGTTTCGTCGGCGGCCTTGAGCGTTCGGGCGATATCCTCTTCGGTATGCTCTGTCGATGTGAACCAGACGCCTCTGCCGATAAGCCGAATTCCGCGCTCCAACATCCCTTCGCAGAACCTGGCATAAGTTTCTTGATCAACCGAGACGGCGTGCTCACGATAATCGTTGATCTCGTTCGCATCTGTGAAGCTCATGTGAAACACTGGCCCCGGCCCCTGGAACAGAGCCGGAATTTCGTGCTTGCGCGTTAGCTCCTCCAATCCCTGCATCAGAGTGCGGCCAGACTCCTTCAGTTTGTCCAGTGCCCCAACTTCAGAATCTTGAAGCCTCAGGAGGCACGCCTCGGCTGCGGCCATCGAAATGTTGTTTCCGTTCACGGTGCCGCCGTGCAGGACCGAGGCATCGGCCACCAGGGACATTATCTCGCGCTTGCCGGCGAACATCGCCAGTGGGAACCCTCCGGCCATCGCTTTCGCATAGGTGGACAGGTCCGGAGTGACACCGAACAGTTCCTGAGCGCCGCCCAGAGACACTCGGAATCCAGTGATGACTTCATCGAAAATCAGCACGATACCATGCTCGTCGCAAACGCGCCTCAGACCTTCCAGGTACCCAGGCTTCGGCATGATGCAGTTGGCATTGCACATAATCGGCTCTGTGATGATGGCCGCGATTTCAGGCCCCTGCTCTTCCGCGATGCGGCGAACAGCGTCAAGGTCATTCCACGGCAAAACGATCAGGTCGTCAGCGGTGGAGGACTCAATTCCAAGGGACATCGGAACGGCGGTCGGGTTGTCAGATGGCCCCATCTGGTCTAGCGAAGCCATCGTGCTGTAACTGGTCGAATCTGCCCAGCCGTGATAATGGCCTTCAAATTTGACGAATTTGTTTCTGCCAGTGTAAGCCCTGGCCAGTCGCAGAACGACCTGCACAACCTCGGTGCCGGAGCTGGCGTATCTCACCAGTTCCGCGCCGGGAATGGCCGCCTGGACCATTTCGGAAACTCTAATCTCAGTTTCGTGCTGGCCCGCGTAGGTAATCCCTCGCTGCATCGCCTCGGTCACGGCGTCTATGGCGAATCTCGGCGAGTGTCCGAAAATGTCTGGTCCCTGGCCAAGCATGTAATCCACATAGTCATTGCCGTCAACGTCGGTCAGGTGAGCCCCTTCACCGCGCTCGAAAAACAGAGGCGTCGGCTTTTCGCCAAGCCTGATATTGCTGCTGACGCCACCTGCCAATGACTGCGCCGAGCGTTCATGCAGTTGTTTGCTTTTTTCGAAACTCATCTGCGCTCCTTGTGCGTTGACGATTCAACGCCTACAAATATCTGCCGGTCAAGCCGGGACAATTCTAACATCGGGAGCGTCGCATATCATCCACCAAAGTCTCTTACGTGACACCCCATATCTACTCCAAGTCGATACTTAGAACCAACCTCCAGTCAGGTTGCGAGTTATTTTTTGAGTTGGTAGTGTGTTACAAAGGCCCTTGCGCCGTCCGTTATGCGGCGTTAGCACTTTGTTGAGATTGCCGAATGAAGTCGATCCTCAAGGGAATATTGGAGATTCTGGTCGTGGGACTGGTCGTGTTTTTGACGCTCACGTACGGCGTGCAAAACATTCGAGTTTCCGGTTCCAGCATGGAGCCGACCCTTCACGATGGCGAATTTATGCTCGCCAACAAACTGGTGTACTTGAGATTCAATCCAGACAACCTCAGGAAGTGGCTGCCGTTTATCAGTGTCGAAGGCGACGAACCTGTGTTCGCGTTCCATCCGCCGAGCCAGGGAGACGTGGTGGTATTCAGCCGCGAAAGTTCTGCTACTGGTTATTATGTCAAGCGGGTCGTTGGCGTCGCGGGTGACACTGTGGAGATCCGTAGAGGGCAAGTGTTCATCAACGGAACAGCCCAACTCGAGCCGCACATCACCAGCGCTTCGAGAGATTCATTTGGGCCATTGATGGTTCCGCCGCACAGCTACTTCGTTCTGGGAGATAATCGAAACTCCTCCACCGATTCCAGGAAGTGGGGGCCGATTCCCGAAGAAAGCATCGTGGGCCGGGCGTGGGTCAGCTTCTGGCCTTTTGACCAGTTCAGGTTGCTGACGGCGCTTTCAGATTGAACTCGTCAGATTACAATGCCATCCGATTTCGTAAACAGAACCGCCCCTGCTAGATGCAGAGGCGGTTCAAGGTTAGGGGCTAAAGTTTGTCCGTCGGCTTGATTACACCGACTTGCCGGACAGCACGAACGGGGCCCAGAAGTACGGGTGCGGCCGATCTTCCTTCACTGCCAGCATGGCCTCCCTGAGAGCGGCGGCTTTGGTCTTTCCATCACGGAGCCGCTGGTAGAACTCCTGCATCAGGACTGTTGTCACTTCGTCGTTCACCTTCCAAAGGCTGACGACCAGTGATGGCGTTCCTGCGTAGAAGAACCCTCTGGTCAGGCCGACCAATTCATCACCGGCGTTGGGAGAACTGACGCCTGTCTCGCAGGCGCTCAGCGTCACCAGTGCGCTTTTGGCCAGGTCCAGATTGTATATGTCGTCCAGAGTAAGCCAGCCGCCCTCCATCTTGATCCGGGAGAAGGCTGGATTGTCTTCAGAGAATGTCGCGTGAGAAGCCAGATGCAATGCATCGTGGTCGGGAACCAGATTTGTCAACTGCTCTTGTGTGGCCTCCCCTTCAACAAGGAGCGTGGAATCGGGGAACAGTGACGCCACTGACGCGGCTTCCTCAGTCGCTTGGGGAATGGCCTGATCTCCAACTCCGATGGCCAGAGGTTTGCTCACCGGCGCAGTCTCTTTGTCCCAGCAGTAACGCAGAACGCTTGCGCTGGGGGCGAATGTGATTTCGTGTCTGTCGATCAGGTAGTCTTCTCCGTTGTGGAAGGCGTGGAACGGCAAGTTGTGCAATGAGCCGTGAGGAATGATGACCAGCTTCTCTTTCAGAGCCGTCTGCAACGGCTCGATCAAGAACTTATGAAGCTGGCCAAGGTAGGCCAACGTCGCTCTCATCAATTGATCTTCAAGACCCTCGATTGCGGCTTCGCCGTAACTCACTTTGTCCAGTTGGAACTGGAGCTTGCGGGAAATCGTGTCGATCTTAAATGTGTCCGTCAGGTTGGGGAAGAACGATATGTCATCGTCCTTCGACATGACGAAGGCGCTGATGCTGTTGCCCATAGTGAAATACTCCACAAGAGCAACGTCTTCCTGCAGAACGTCGCCAAGCTGGGAGCGATCCACAGAGAGGGGATGATGTAGAGAGGCGGCGTTGCCGCTCTCCAGTTGGAGTTCACTGAGCAGGTCCGCGAATTCTGATTCCATCTTGACGATCTGACTGCGCATTCCCTGAATTATGGGGAGCGCGCGTGGGCCTTCTCGGACTTCGTACTGGTCGACGACGCTGTAGTAGCTGTCCAGCTCTTCCCGCAGCTTGCGCAGCCTGTCAGCGAGCTTGCTGT
>JASLRP010000216.1 GCA_030743915.1 SAR202 cluster bacterium
TCCGATGGGATGTTCTATCTGTACTATCGGACTCGAAAACCGATCTCTGAGGGTCGCGGCGGATTCTGTTCGGTAGCTCAAAGTTCGGATGGCGTTAAGTTCGAGACGGTCTGGAGCGCCACGAAGGAGCAGTTCGACTCGGAGTCTATCGAGAGCGCGTCTCTACTCAAATCGGTGGAAGGGAAGTTTCGCCTTTACATCAGCTACGTGAATCAGGAGAATCGCAAGTGGGACATCGCTCTACTGGAAGGGGACTCGCCATCGGAGTTCGATCCGTCAAATAGACGCTTGGTGATTGGCGCAGGGGATGTTCAGGACGAGGGAGTCAAGGACCCGTATGTGGCGATTGTGGGCGGGACATATTACATGTTCGTTCACTACGCCCCTATGTCCAGACAACCGAATAACGCATCACAGCGGCAACTGCATGGAACGGGAAATATCTTCGCCACCGAGTATGGCATCGGCAGCGCTGGAATTGCCACGAGCGTGGATGGGGTGGAGTTCCAGTGGCAGGGCGAGGCGCTACCTCCGGGAGATTCGTGGGACTCGAAGCTGACCCGTGTGGATACGATGGCGTATGTTCCTCCGGTGTACACGGTGCTGTACAGCGGACGCTCGAACATCAAAGAAACCTACGAGGATAGAACCGGAATTGCGGTATCGTTTGATATGAAGACTTTTCAGAAGATGACGCCCGATGCTCCGGCGCTGGCATCGGGCCATGCTACCGGTTCTCTGCGTTACTCGGATGTTGTGGCGCTGGACGACGAGTATGTTTTCTACTATGAGTACGCGAGGGCCGATGGGTCACATGAGATACGGATGAGCCGGGTCTCTCGCTGGTAGTTTGAGGGGCGAATATGACACCAACGGCAGGGAGTCTACCGGACTAGGTGGCGTTGTTTATGACGACTCAGCCGGACCGAGGACCTACGGCGCAGAGCTTTGTCTGGTGTGTCGAGACAGGCAGGTCCAGGGCCGTCCGAATCAACCGGCGAGGCGAGTCAGTAGTTCTTTCAGGCGCGGGGTGTTCTCCAGAGCCTCGCGAAGGCCATCGATGTCCGACTCTTCGACGATCAAGGGACTGCGCTGGAATCTGCCATTGTGGCTGTAGTGGCAGAACCGGATGCTGAGGGAGCCGTCATCGAAATCCAGAAGCTGGATAGTCGGACGATGATGCTCGCTATCCACGATCGCTTCCTCAGCGATAATCCCTGATCCCCAGTGCAGGTTGAAGGTTTTGGGTTTTTCAGTCCGGTCGGACATTGCCCGCTCCTGATTTGAAAGTGGAAAATCAAAGGCCACCTCTCGGAATGTCGCGTTGTTGATCGAGAGGTGGCCCAAGTTTGCTGCGTTGTTGCTGCCGCTTTAGTCTCCGCTGATCTTGATGTCGGCCATGTTCTCCAGGAATTTGGCGATGGCCGAGTGGTCAGAGTCGCCCTCGCCGGAGTTGACCAGCGAGACGATCATCTGCTGAACCAGGGCAGTCACCGGCAGGCTGACGCCCAGCTGCTGGCCTGTGATCAGAGCGTTGTTCAGGTCTTTGCGATGCAGGTTGATGCGGAATCCAGGCTCGAAGTTGCCCTCCATCATCATGGGACCTTTGGCGTTGAGGACCGTGCTTCCAGCCAGGCCGCCTTTGATGGCTTCAAACACGACGTTGGGATCGAGTCCGGCTTTCTTGGCTAGGGTGAACGCCTCACCCACGGCTTCGATGTTGGCCGCTACGATGATCTGGTTCGCCAGCTTGGTGGTGTTGCCCGCGCCGTAGTCTCCGCACAGGACGATGCTGCCGCCCATAGATTCGAGAAGCTCAAGCTGAGAGTCGAACACTTCCTGCTTGCCGCCCACCATGATAGCCAGGGTGCCAGCGACGGCGCCGGGTTCGCCTCCGCTGACCGGAGCGTCCAGGAACGCGACGCCCGCGGCCTCACAGGCGGCGGCTATCTTCTGGGAGGAGCCGGGCGCGATGGAACTCATGTCGATGACCACATGGCCTGATGAAGCGCCTTCCAGAACGCCATCGGGTCCGAGGATGGCGGCTTCTGATTGGGGGGAGTCCGGCACCATCGTTATGACGACAGGAGCCGCCTGCGCGACTTCTTTAGCGGACGAAGCCGCCTTGGCGCCGTCGGTGACGACCTCTTCCATTGCAGGGCCAACCAGGTCATAGACGGTGACCGAGTATCCGGCTTTCATCATATTTCGGGCCATGGGCTTGCCCATGATTCCAAGTCCGACGAGTCCAATTTCTCCACTGGGCATGTTTCTCTCCTTTTCGCGCTATGTCCGGCAGAGGATGACCTGCGGACCGCCTCTTTCGCGTATGAATGAATTCGGGAAAAGAGTAAAGGGAATCGGCTTGCATGGTCAAGTGTAGTCGGTCACGATCACCGAGGGTGTCGAGGGATTGACTGTGTTAGTTGGCGCGGATACCATTGTGGCGCCGTTCGCCAGTCGGGCGCTGGACTCATGCTTGACGGCGCCTGGTCACCGGGCAGCCCGACGCGATGCGGCTTCACATTCTGTTGATCTCTGGAGATTTCGTTCATCCGATGAGTGAGCAAATTCCCAAATGGCCGAGGGTGAAAGAGCTACTCGACGGCATCATGGAACGGTGGGAACGGAAGATGAAACGCAACGGTTATCCGGGGTTTCATGACTTCCACTGGGACTCGCCTGAACATCTTGCCAACGATGAATCGATGAGCATGAAGTTCATCGAGCCGGGCCAACCCGCTGAGGAGACGCCCCTGATTGTCTCGCTGCGCCGAGGACTGGGGAGCATCCCCAAGATGCCGATGGGCGGGCCTTTTCTCAAGGCTGATGAGATCGACGAAATAGCCCGATGGATTGACGCAGGGATGCCGGAATAGACGGGGGCAGATAATGGCAGAAGGGCGAACCAGCACGGTTGAATTGAATTGGGAAGGCGGATTCAAGTTCACGTCCGCAGACGCCAACGGACACACAATATCGGTGGACGCTCCGCAAAACGATGGCGACGAGTTCGAGGGTTTCAGACCTTGCGAGCTTTTGCTGACCTCTCTGGCAGGGTGCAGCGGTATCGATGTGGCAAACATCCTGACCCGACAGCGGCAGCATGTCACGGGTCTGGAAATAAAGGTCAAAGGCACACAACTGCCAGACCCGCCCTGGGCGGTCGCTGAGATCGAGCTTGAGTACATCATACGCGGGAAGAACCTGCGCGAAAAACAGGTGGAGAGAGCGATCGATCTGTCTGAAAACAAATACTGTTCGGTGGGCGCGACCATCGAAGGAAACACGAAGATCACAAGTTCGTTCACGATCATACAGGAAGAGGATTGATACCCTTCGACCATTCGGAGAATTCCAACACAATGCCATTCTGACACGGTAATCGAAGAATTTGGTTCATTGGCGCATCCCGTCGATTGCGGCGACCAGATACTTCGCCCCGCTCAGTATGGCGATGAATGCGCAAGTACAACAGGAGGCAAAACGTGGCAGACGTTACTCTGGAACAACTGGAAGCTATTAAAGACATACCGACACCGGCAATAGCAAACGCCATCGAGACGTTCAACATCATGCCCCGCAACAAGGGTTTCATGGGGCCGGACATCTCGGCCATATTCCCGGACATGGGCAACATGATTGGGCACGCGGTGACAGGCGTGATTCGGGCCGATGCCCCTCCCAGCGCACACATGAACGTGTCCCGTGTGGAGTGGGTTGACGAAATTCTGAAGATACCCGCGCCTCGGGTTATTGTGCTTCAAGACCTGGACTGGCCGAACCCCATAGGCTCGTTCTGGGGCGAGGTGCAGGCGAACATCCACAGCGCGTTGGAATGCGTGGGAACGGTCACCAATGGCGGCGTTCGAGACCTGGACGAAATGCAGGAGAAGAACTTTTTCGCTTTCGCATCCGCGATTCTCGTTTCTCACGCCTATGTGCATATCACCGACGTGAATGTTCCCGTGAATGTCGGCGGTCTTGAGGTCAACCCGGGAGACATAATTCAGGGCGACAAGCACGGCGTCATCAAGATTCCTCCAGAGCTAGCGGCAGACCTTCCCGCCGCGGTGCAGCGAGTTGAGGACCGGGAGAAGATTCTTATCGGTCTCGCCAACCAGCCTGATTTCACGCCTGAAATGCTGAAAGCCAAGCTGGCAGAGATGTATTAGGCCCAGCTGGAGGGTTGTCAATTGTCAAACGCAAAGGTTGTCTTCTTAACGGGGTTGCATGAGAAGATCGTCGAGATAGTCGCGGACCACACGCCTGACGGGTTCGAGACGCAGGTACTCCATCGAGACACGCCGTTGGACGAACAGAAGGCGGCAGTCGCCGACGCGGACTTTCTGCTTGTCTATGGCGCGCGGCTTCACGACGATGTGTTGAAGGCCGCTCCGAAGGCTCGGATGGTCCAGCTTCTGGCGGCGGGTTACGACAGCATGAACCTGAAACTCCTTCGAGAAATGGAGATTCCCTGCTGTAATAACGGTGGGGCAAATTCCAGAGCCGTGGCAGATGAGGCGCTGTTCCTGATGTTGAGCCTGTACAAGCAGGGAATCGCGGCTCACGCTTCCACTATCGCGGGAGAGTGGAACGCTCCCATCGACGGTTTCAACACATTCGAGCTTGCCGACAAGCTTGTGGGCGTTCTGGGAATCGGGAACATCGGTCGTCAGGTTGCCAGGCGTGTTCAGGGCTTCGACGCCAGGGTGCAGTATTACGACTTGTATCCTCTGTCAGAGGAGTTGGAGCGAGAACTGGACGTGACTCGCGTGAGCCTTGAGGAATTGTTCAGGACTTCGGACATCATCACCTGCCACACTCCGCTGACCTCCGACACTCGACACATCGTCAATGCCGAGAATCTAGGGTTGATGAAATCGTCGGCAGTGCTGATCAACACCAGCCGAGGGCCAGTAGTGGACGAAGCAGCCCTCATTGACGCATTACAGCAGGGCAAAATCGCCGGCGCAGGGCTGGACGTGTTCGAGCAGGAACCGGTGGACCCGAACAACCCACTGTTGAAGATGGATAATGTGGTGGTCAGCCCTCACAGCGCAGGCACCACTTGGAACACCTGGTTCCGCAGGGCGGAATTCGCCTATCGAAACATGAACGGCGTATGGAACGGTGACGCGCCTATGGCCGTTGCTCAGGATTACGACTAGCATTCAGCTTTCAGCCGTCAGCCAGTGGCGTTTCGGCTGCACGTGACTCAGAAGGAGAGAAGATTGGGAACTTATCGAATGTACACGGGTGATGACGGGCAGTCTCACTACGAGGAAATTGACCTTTCGCAAACCCCTGACTGGACGTCGCCGCTTGCGACTGCCCATATTGTATTTCGGACGGACCCTGCAGGTAAATTTCAAGACTGGCACCCGGCGCCCAGAAGGCAGTTTGTGATCATTCTGTCAGGGCAGTTGGAGATTGGGTTCGGCGATGGCTCCAAGCGGGTGTTCAGCGCCGGCGACGCTCGACTGGTGGAGGACACGACCGGGAAGGGCCACACGACGGCCGTGCACGGCGACCAGCCTGCGGTGCTGGCGACCATCCCACTGGAGGACCAGTAGGTATTGAACTGAATGACTCGCCATGCTGAACGGAGTGAAGCATCTGGTTGTGAGAAGATTACAAGTTGTCTAATTATGACCAGTTTCTTCGTCTGAGGACTCAGAATGGCAAGACTTCCGCGCGCCGCAATCTGACGGCCAAGCCAAAGGAGAAACGATGGAACCAGTGATTCGCAATGTCGAAGGCGCGAGCAACCCGATTCTGGGGACCGAAGATGGCGTTCCCAACTACGTGATGCTGTATGTCCAGCACGAGCCTGGAGCGTCCAGCGCTCACCACACGCACCCGTGGGAGCATCAGGCTTTCATCGTCGAAGGCGCGGGCATCCTGTGGGTTGATGGCGAAGAGTACCCCATCAAGACCGGGGACGCGGTGCTTGTTCCTCCAGGCTCGGAGCATCATTTCACCAACACCGGAGACGTGATGCTTAGCAGGGTCACGGTGAACCCGCTGAGTTCTGTTGGGGGAGCTGGCTAGATCGTCGGGAGGGCATTGTTGAAGCTGCCAGCCTACGCAATTGAGTTTTCGTATCTGGGATGCTATACAGCATTTTCGGAGCGATATATTCGCTCAGTTTTTTAATGCGCGGGCGACTGATCGCATAGAGACAGCAAGGAGAAAATACAAAAGATGCCAGAGATGAGCGGGGCGCAGGCCCTGGTGAGACAGTTACGGTCCGAGGGCGTGGACACTATATTCGCCCTGCCCGGCGTTCAGATTATGGCCGCGTTCGACGCCCTGCACGAGGCGCAGAACGACATCAATCTCGTTCACGTTCGCCACGAACAGGCTACGACTTACATGGCCGACGGTTACGCCAAGGCCACTGGGAAGGTCGGCGTCGCGATGGCCGTGCCGGGGCCTGGAGCGCTGAATGCCAGCGCCGGTCTTGGGACTGCTTTCGCCAGTTCGTCTCCCGTGCTGCTGGTGTCGGGTCAGATCGACAGCGGGGCGCTGGGCAAGCGTCAGGGGCAACTCCACGAGGTCGAGGACCAACTGGACGTGTTCAAACCCATTACCAAGTGGAACCATCGGGTCACCCGCGTTGAGGAGATTCCCGAAACGGTCCACGAGGCGTTTCGGCATCTGAGAACCGGCAGGCCGCGTCCTGTGGAGCTTGAGATTCCTCCAGACACCCTGGCAAATCTGGGCAGCGCTGACATTATCGAGCCTGAGGAGTATCCGGGGGCGCCCGCCAGCGCAGATGACATCGCTCGGGCCGTTCAGATGCTATCCGAGGCCAAACATCCGGCGATCATAGCCGGCGGCGGATCAGCTATCGCCGGAGCAGGGGATGAAATCCTGCGGGTCGCCGAGTTGGCTCAGGCCCCTGTGATGACGACGCAAAGCTCCAAGGGAGTCATCTCCGAAGCCAATCCCTATCACACAGGCACGAACTATGTCACCGTCGGGCCAGCCGCCCAGGTTATGTCGGATTGTGACGTGTTGTTGGCGGTCGGAACTCGCCTGCTGTTCAGAGGGCCGCAGGGCAACTCGCCACGGATTATCCATATCGACGCCGACCCCGATGAGATCGGAAAGAACCTGCCCACTGAGTTGGGAATCGTCGCAGACGCGAAAGTCGCGATGGGGCAGTTGGCCGAACGTCTGGCCGCCTCGGGCGTCTCGAAACCCTCGCGTTCTGAGGAGATTGCCGGTTACAAACGAGCCACCGCCGCTTCGGTGCAGGAATTGGCTCCCCACCAGGTGGGCATGATTCAGGCCATGCGCGAGCAGTTGGACGATGACGCCATCGTAATCAGCGGCGTGACCAACGTCGGCTACTGGAGCAATGTTGCATACGAGGTGCGACAGCCCAGGTCGTATGTCACCTCTGGATATTTCGGAACGCTGGGATACGCTTTCCCGACGGCGTTGGGTGTCAAGGTCGCCGCTCCTGACAGGCAGGTTGTCGCGCTGTGCGGTGACGGCGGGTTTATGTACAGCCCTCAAGAATTTTCGACTGCTGTGCGCTATGGAATCAACACTGTGGCAGTGGTGTTCAACAACAGCGCGTTCGGCGCCTCTCGCTGGGACCAGACCCATCGTTACGACGGGAGGTTCATCGGAACAGACCTGGCGAATCCTGACTTTATGAAGCTGGCGGAATCCTTCGGCGCTGTGGGCATGAGGACGAACTCGGACGGGTTCGGGGATGCGCTGGGAGAGGCATTGAGGGCCAATGCTCCAGTTCTTCTTGAGGTCGAGGTCCCGGTGGAGATGCCGCCGTTCCAGATCGTCTAGTGAGTTGGCGGCCTGCCGATCTCGCAATTCGACAGGCTGAGCCGAGGCGAAGTATCTGATCGTGTTCGGTTCAATCTTTGGTCTCACACGGAACCAGATTCTTCACATGCGTTCAGAATGGCGAACTTGCGCGGGCTGACTCAGTCTCGTCTCCGGCGTTGGTGGGAAATGAAGATGCTGATTCCGAAGGCGATCAGGATGACGGGCCAGTATGTCCCGAAGCCGCCTTCCAGAATGTTAAGTTTCTCCAAAAGCAGGATGACGCCCACGGAAATCAATATCAGGCCAAAAAACATGGGTCCCCGCTCCTTCGAGTGACTGATTGGACACTCTTTTATGATAAGGGTGATGTGCGCGATGGTCAACGAGTCTGGCGTGTTGTTGTCGGCCCGACTTGCCACGTGTTGACGCCCGAAATATAATCCGCTCGTGCGGTTGAGGTCAGGCGCCTGGAGATGTTGCGGTTCTGGCCGGGCGCCCGAAGGATCTTGTCGCTGGCAAAACAGACTTTCTCGCATTCTCGATCAGATGCTTCGCCACGACTCAACATGGCGCGGAGTATTATGGAGCATCTGCGACTCGATAAAGTGGACATGAAATTTCGTTCTGAAAATATGAGGTGATGGATATGGAAATCGGGGTAGGACTGGATGCTTCTCTGGGAATGACCTGGGCCGATCAGGTTCAGTTGTCGAAGGAATCGGCCCAGCTTGGATTCACCAGCATATGGACGCCGGAAGGCAATGGCGTGGACTCGTTCCACCTGTGCGTCCAGCGCTGGATGGCCAGCCGCGAGATTGTTCCCGAAGGCTTGGTCACAGGCATCGGCGTGTCGCCGGTGATGTACAGGACTCCGCTGTCCTTCGCCATGGCAGGCGGAACGGTCAGCGAGATCACAGGCGGCAAGTTCATCATGGGAATCGGTTCCGGTGGAGCGTACCAGCCTCGCGCTCGGCGAGTCGTGGGTCTGGGCAGGCTGTCGGCTATGCAATTGATGCGCGATTACGTGACGGTGATCCGGGACTTGGTGTCGGGCGAGAGGGTCAACTACGAGAGCGACAACATGAAGTTCGAAGGGTTGAGGTTGGGCATGTCTCCTCCCCCCCAAACTCCTGTGTATCTCGGCGCGTTGGGGCCGATGATGCTGGAGCTTTCAGGCGAACTGGCCGACGGCGCGTCTCTCAACTGGTGCACGCCGGAACAGATCGCCTGGAGTCGAGAACGAATCGACGCAGGAGCCGCCAAAGCAGGGCGTGATCCCTCCGATATCAAGATGGTGGAGTATATCCGCATTTGTGTAGATGATGATGAGGACGCGGCCAGGGTTGCGCTGGCCAAAGCAACGATGGGTTACGCTCTGGGGCCGACTGTTCCTACAGAGCGAGAGAGCCAGCTTGGTTACAGGGGCCATTTTGCTCGCATGGGTTTCGAGAAGGAACTGGCCGACCTGAACCAGATGCGATCTGACGGAGCATCCAGGGACGAGGTTGCAGAGGCATTTCCGACCAGTATTTTGAACGCTGTCGGTTACTTCGGAAAGGCCGATGGAGCTGCTGCGGCATTCAAGAGGTTGTCTGAAGGCCTGGACACCACCATCGTCAGAGTCGTGGCGGCAAGACGGAATCTGGATTCCGTTCGAGCGGTCATGGAAGCGTGCTCGCCTGCAAAGATCGAAGCGGCTTAGTTTTTGGCGCTCAACGCCATTCTGCAAGGAGCCGGATATGACCACAGTAGGGACGGGGACTCACAAATACGACGTTATCTCAGACTGGGCGAAGGTGCCAGAGGGCTGGAACGCGCCGATGGCGGCTGTGACTGTTGACTCTCAGGACCGGATATACGGATTCAATCGGGGCGAGCATGGCGTCATCGTGTTCGACAAGGACGG
>JASLRP010000217.1 GCA_030743915.1 SAR202 cluster bacterium
CGTCTCCCGGAACTCGACTTCGATGTTGAAATCGTTGACCAGTGTTTGCTGGATCACCTCTTTTTGCACTTCGCCATAGAGCGACACGTATAGCTCTTGCCGAACGTCGTCCTGTCGCACGTTGATGAGAGGGTCCTGCTCTGCGAGCCGGTTGAGCGCGGTGTGGAGCGCGGCTCTCTCGTCAGGATCGCAAGCGACCATTGCAGTTTCCAGCGTTGGCGGCGCGAAGTTGAAACGCTCTGAGGTTGTTGGCGTCATGCCTATTGAATCGCCAATCTGGACGTCGTTGAGCCCCCAGAGCATGGCGATATGCCCTGCCTCTACCGACGGGCATTGGACAGCCGAACCGCCCACGAACACCCTGATCGAATTGACTTTCTGAACTTCGTCCTCGCGGAATCTCAGTCGGTCCCGCGCTCGTATCGATCCTGAGAACACGCGCATGTACGCGATCTTCTCGCCGGACGGCCCTCGGTCCACTTTGAACACGGCGCCTGAGACTGGGGCATTCACATCGCCCTCGATGGCGGGCAGCAACTCGACGATCCCGGCCATCAGCGAGTCCGCACCTGCGCCCGTAATTGCCGAGCCGAAGAACACCGGATGCGCCAGCGAATGCTTCGTCTGCTCGGCAAGTTTAAGGCGTAGTTCGGAATGCGAAACTGTCGTTTCGTCATTTATGTAAGCAGCCAGAAGCGCGTCATCATGGTTAACCAGCAGATCGACCATTTCGGAAGCAAACTCGGCGTCGGAGTCGTTGTGAGGGATGAACCGGGCGTCGCGAGTTCCTGGTTCCAGCGCCGAGCCCATAGCGATGATCGATGGCGTCAGCCTCTCAGAAATATCCCGGAGGACTCGCTCAGGTTGAGCGCCGCTGCGGTCGATCTTGTTCACGAATATGAGAGTAGGAACGTGGAGCCGTCGCAGCGCACGAATCAAGATGCGGGTTTGCGGCTGGACTCCCTCGACGGCGGAGACAACAAGCACAGCGCCGTCCAGCACGCTCAACACCCGCTCCACCTCGGCGATGAAATCGGGGTGGCCTGGAGTGTCGATCAGATTGACCGTGACGTCATCAATCACAAATGACGCGACGGCGGACTTGATGGTTATGCCGCGTTGCCGCTCGAGCGTCAGGGAGTCGGTTTGTGTTGTGCCGTCATCGACGCTGCCGATCTTGTCGATGACACCAGCGGCGTGGAGCAGCCGCTCAGTGAGGGTGGTCTTGCCAGCGTCAACATGCGCCAGAATCCCCAGATTCAAGGTTCGCATCAAGCGTCATCTCCTGTGAACAGGTTGAAATTCCCGTTTGGTTGGATATGTTCGCTTGGCGCATTGCTCTCTCCTTGGTCTGTCGATTGTGGCTGGGAGTATAGGGCGCGGTCGCAATGGACGTCAACTGTGTCGGGCAACGAATCAGTCCGACCGCTTCATGACTGAGTCAGCAGCTCATCCGGGTCCACGTTGTCGATCAGCCAGGGGGCCAGAACTTTCAGCATTCCAGACGTCGCGATGCGCACCGTCTGCCCCGACGGGTCCCACTCCGGCGCAACCTCGCACAGGTCGAATGCGCCCAGCATGTCGAACCCTGCGAGCATGTCCATCGCCTCGAAGAACTCGTTGGTGGTTACGCCGTGGAATTCGGGCGATCCGGTCCCCGTGGACTCATGGGCGTCTATAACGTCGATGTCGATACTGACATACACGGCGTCCACGCCGTCGGACGCGGTCTCCATCGCCTCGGTCATGATCTGGGTGATGCCCTTTTCGCGAACGTTCTGAGCGGTGGTCATCTTGAGGTCGTGGTTGCGCTTCAGCTCGTACTGGTCCAGAGTCACGGGGCTGTTGAGGCCCACCCACGCCAGGTTCTTGTAATCGACCATCGGATTCTCGCTGATGCGGCGCACCATCGTGCCGTGGTGGTACTTGCCTCCCAACGCGTGGCTGTCCCAGAAATCGGTGTGGGCGTCGATGTGGATGAACCCCAGTCTGGCGTTCTCTTTGCGCTCGGCGAATCCCTTAGCGTAGCCCTCAAAACTGGGGTAGGCGACGTAGTGGTCGCCGCCCATTACCGCCGGAAAACCGCCGCGCTTTGAGACCTCGCTCATGCCGTGTATCACCGATTCGGTGGTCTTCATCAGGTCGTTGGGGTAGATATTGAAGTCGCCCAGATCGCCCATATTGAGGTTTTCTTTCAGTTTCGTTCCCACATCTGAGTCCAGGTCGATTCGCAGGGTGTCGGGCGCAAGCTCGAATCCGGCCCGAGAGAACAACGACGACTCTCGGATGGCTCTGGGACCGAACCGTGCCCCGACTCTGCCGCCGTAAATCCCGTTGTCGATGGGGACTCCCGCGACCACGGCCATCCCTTCGGTGATGTTATCGAACCCGATCTCCGGCAGTCTGAAGAACGACACCAACCCGGCGAAGTAGGGCATTACGTCTCTCTCGTAGTCTGAAGATCCCATCGTAAAATCTCCTGCGTTTTGTGTTAGAACGTGGCGCAGCTGGTTGTGGACGATCACATGGCCTCGAAAGTAATATCCTGAGCGCCTTCCCAAAGCACCAGATGGCCAAAATCCGACAGATGCTCGCGGCCATCGACGATTGTCAGGAAGTGGTTTCCAGCCAGCAAGCCCATCTTGCTTCCGAAGGCGGTGGCGCCATAGGAGAACAGGATCTCGGTTTCGCTGATTCCCCCTGGATAGAACAGTATGTCGCCTTTTGACGGGTAGGAAGTGTGGTTCTCGTGCTGGTCGATCATCTTGAAATCGCCCAACGGGACCCACGCTGACTCTCCGCTCCATCGCGCCTGAATAATCTTTTGCTTAAAGGGCAAAAGCGTGAGGAACGCCTCGCAGGTTTTGGGCGCGGCATCCTCTGTCTGCGCTGTGAATGTGTATGGGCCTGTGGTGATTTTCAGCAGTTCTGACATAATGAAACCCTCTCGGGAAATGTTCGCCCGGACATTTCAGTTTATCAACCCGGTGATGAAAGATGATAACAGTTTGTCGAGTCACGAGGCGTGATCTTCCTGAGAAAACTGGCCTGCTAGAATGATCGCACACTGATTCACTGCCTAATATGAGGAGCGCCGAAAAATGTTCAACGCATGCGCCACCACGAAGATCGTCTGCCGGCCCAACTGTCCTCCGGGACGTCGCACCAAACCCGAGAACCGCAGGCATTTCCCGACCCTGAACGACGCCTACGAAGCCGGATTCCGTGCCTGCCTCGTCTGCATACCCGATGTCGGGCCTCCAGGCCCCTGGATGTCCAAGAAGGAACGGCTGGCCTTATAAAAACAGTTGCCTGCTTCTGCCGCCAGTTACTTGACGATTAACGAATTTTTCGTTAACATGGTTTTCATGAACAACAACAGTAATTACGCGGATCAAATCATACAGCGGTTCGGCGGACAATCCTCGCTGGCCAATGCTCTGAGCAGACGCCAAAGCACTGTGCAGCACTGGGCGAAGACAGGGCGGATACCGGCGCAGTGGCATGGACCATTGATCAAACTGGCCCACGAGAGGGGAATTGCTCTCGAACCAAGGGACTTTATCGCATTGGACTCACCACCAATCGAACCGGCTGACGGAAAGCTAGGCGTTCTGCTTGTGGGCCTGGGCGCAGTCGGCTCCACTTTCATCGCGGGCGTTGAGCACGTCCGACGCGGCACAGGGCAGCCTTTCGGCTCCATTTCCCAAATGGCGACGATCCGGCTGGGCAAACGGTCGGATGATCAGGCGCCGTTGATACGTGATTTCGTTCCTCTGGCAGATTTGGACCAGCTCGTGTTTGGCGCGTGGGACCCCATTCCTGACAACGCCTACGAGTCCGCCATCAAATGTGGCGTCCTCGACAGGCACGACGAGATAGAGCCCGTAGCCGACTTTCTCAAGACCATCGAGCCAATGCCGGCAGTGTTCGACAACGAGTACGTCAAGCGAATCCAGGGGTCCAACACAAGAACCGCCGAGACCAAGCTCAAACAGGTCGAGGTCATCCGCGAAGACATCCGTAATTTCAAGGAGGCCAACGACTGCGATCGGTTGGTTATGATCTGGTGCGCCTCTACCGAAAAATTCGTTACCGAATCGGAGGTACATGAGGACATCGAGAATTTCATTGGCGGCCTGGAAGAGAACGACTCACGAATCGCGCCATCCATGATCTACGCCTATGCGGCGCTTATGGAAGGCGTCCCTTTCGCCAATGGCGCGCCGAACCTGACGTTGGACGTTCCGGCCATTGAGAGGTTGGCAATCAGTGAGGGCGTCCCCATCTGCGGGAAGGACTTCAAGACAGGCCAGACGCTGGTCAAAACGGTGATCGCCCCCATGCTCAAGGCCAGGATGCTGGGCATGGATGGCTGGTTTTCGACGAACATTCTCGGTAATCGAGATGGCGAAGTCCTTGACGAGCCTGAAAACTTCAAGACAAAAGAGGAATCGAAGCTGGGTGTGTTGGAATATATCTTGCAGCCAGCCGTGTACCCGGAACTCTACGGCGACGCCTACCACAAGGTGCGCATCAACTATTATCCGCCCCGTGGCGACGATAAAGAGGGCTGGGACAACATAGACATCTTCGGCTGGCTCGGTCGCCGCATGCAGCTAAAAATCAACTTCCTGTGCTCGGACTCCATCCTCGCGGCGCCGC
>JASLRP010000218.1 GCA_030743915.1 SAR202 cluster bacterium
CGTTCGGGTTCAATGGAATGGAATTCGACACCGCGGTCAGGCACAACCTGGCGGTGGTTGGCATCATGGGCAATGATTCGGCGTGGGGCATTGACCGCCAGATACAGATGGGCGTTTATGGCAAGGCGGTGGCGACAGACCTGCTTCCGACACGGTATGATCAGGTTGTGCGGGGTCTGGGCGGATACGGTGAACAGGTTGAGAGCCTGGAAGAGTTGCCATCGGCGTTGGTGCGGGTAATCAAACTGGAGCGTCCGGCTCTTTTGAATGTGCAGGTGCAGAACGCCATAAGCCCCCGCGCTCAGGCGGCTGTTGATCGCTGGAAGAGTCACACGCCCCAGCCTTTCTGAGATGCGCAGATGAGGACAGACTGATATGTTCAAAAAGATGTTCGGCAAAAAAAAGAAGAACATACCTCCGCCGCCCGACGATTCGATTCGCTCGGCTGTGGTGGGTGACGTTATCGTAATTCCTGGTTTCTCTTCGACGTTTGAAGACGCATATTTCATCGTCGAGAGCAAGAACCGTTTGGACAGCGCCTACGGAAAAGGTTTTGAGATCATCGCAGTGGATGACGACCGACGTGTCTCGATGGAATGGTCGGATGAGGATGATTCATCCATTGCCGTCACCGACCATGACAATGCGATGGGTCTTGGTGTGATCGGGGTTGAAGAAGCCACTCTTTCCCAGTGGGACGATATCAAGTCCATTGAGAATTTCGTAGAGTATGAGGGCGAAAAGTACTACTATCGCAACAGCCACGAGGTCTATTATTACAAGTCAGAGGCTTCGGAAGGCGAGGGTTTCTGGATATGGGACTTCGGCAGTGAGGACGACCAACGCGGGGTGTCGGTGGTGAAGTGGGAAGGTTTGCCCTTCGAGGTGTATACTTCGGTTTCCGTAGATTCCCAAATTGTTCGCGTATATCGGCAGTGAATCAGAAAGCAGCGGGTGAACAGCCATGATTGACGCATTCATTGACGTGCTGAAGACATTCCCCATAGGGCTGGTGTACGTTGGCATGGGGGTAGTGCTTCTTGGATTCGCCAGGTTGCTCCAGGATCTTGTCACGCCATACAAGATTCAAGAACAGTTGCGCACTCATGACAATGTGGCGCTGGCGTTGAGCATCGCGGGCTATTATCTGGGCATCATCATTTTGTATGTGGGCGCGATCTATCAGCCGTTCACGTCAAGCGTGTCCGAGAACCTGGGGTTCACAACCGAGTACTGGCAGGATGTCATTGAGGTTCTGATCACGACGGTAATCGGAATCATCATTCTCAACATCGCTCGCATAGTTGTGGACAAGCTGGTGCTGTACAAGTTCAGCACCGAAAAAGAGATTGTAGAGGACCACAATCCCGGCACTGGCGCGGTTGAAGGCGCGGTGTATGTGGCGGTTGGAATTGTTATCGCAGGCTCTGTTGCAGGTGTTGGCGGCGGGCCGGAGACGTCCTTTGCTTTCCTGGGCCTCGGGTTGCTGACGTTGATCGGCTACACGCTGTTCTATGAGTTCACAACTTCTTTCGATGTACACGACCAGATCGAAGACAATAACGTTGCCGTCGGCGTTGCGTTGGCCGGGAATCTGATTGCGATCAGCATCGTGGTGTTCAAAGCCATCTTTGGCGACTTTACGACCTGGGAAGAAGGCATCGCGGGGTTCTTGGTTTTTGCAGTGGCCGGGGCCGCTCTGCTCTTTGTGGTGAGGGCGCTGATTGACCTGATCCTGTTTCCCAGGGCCAACGTCTCTCACGAACTGGCGGTGGACCGCAACCTGGGCGTAGCGTTTATCGAGAGCGCGGTGCTGGTGAGCGCGAGCCTGATTCTGTTCTTCGCGATCTAAGACTGAGGCTAGTCGGTCAGATTCTGAGATTTCAGGGGTCGTGAGCGTGTTGGACTTCTGGGGTTGTCGGCTGTTTGTTGGATGTGCTCCATCCCCTGGTCGATAACCCAATCCAGATCGTCGTCATTGACCCGATTGTGGTCCAAGACCGGCTCCAGCAATCGGTTGAAAAACTCTAGCTCGTGGATGTCTGCCCGCCATGAGTCTGTGTAGCCGTCCAACGTTCCGTCGTACATTCTGAGCAGGAAGACGGCCCTGTGCGGGTCGATGCCCTGATTCTCGAAGATCTGCACTCGCAGGTCCAGACCTCTGCCGTGGCCGAACACGGTGGGCTGCAATCCACGCCCCGGAATGATGTCGCTGAACACGTCGAACCTTCGGATGTAGGACTCGGTTTCGGCGATCAGGTTGCCGATGAACCCTCGCCCTTTTGGGGTGATTTCAAAGCTGTCTTCCGTGCTCGATTGGCCAATGAACCCCAGAGCTTCGAGCTCGTCGGCGATGGGAAGCAATCGCCAGTCATGGGTGTGTTCCTCTGGTTCAAATGGCAGCGGGTAGTGGTGTTTGTCCATGAAGTAAATCAGCATGCTGCCCTGCATCCACTGAAGGAAGTCGTTCCGATCCCCGCCTGAGCTTTGATATGCGGTCAGAGCGTCGAGGCGCTGCTCCAAGACTATATGGATTGTGTCTCCCTGGCCATTCGATGGCGCCATACGTCGCGACACCGGGTCATCCAGCAGGATGTCTTCTCCTGATGGCGACTTGAAAGTTAGCTGGGATGCCCCTTCATTCCACTGCAAGAGGATGCTGTGGATCTCCCGGTACATTTCGGGCAAGTCAGGATTTGCCCGGATGTCGAGTGTCTTTTCGACAGCGCTTGCGGCCTCATCCGAGCTCGGGAACACGCTGTAGAGCAGATGATGGACTGTGCGGTTTGTGTCTATGGCGGTCGTAACCCAGAACGAGTCTTCCATGGGCATGTCGCCCAGGGTAATTCGCAGGGTGACGTCCTGTTGGCTCATCGTTGGCTGGGTCTTATGAATCCGATGACTTTCGCGCCGCCTCCGCCACCCCGGAACCCGCCTGAGCTTGCCGAGGTTCGGCTGGAGCCGGAGCTTGACCCCCAACTGCTGCGAACGCCTGTTCCGCTGGACTTGAACGCCCCGGAGGATTTCTGGGAGTTGAGGTAGGTGCTTCGGGACGCGCTTGTGTTCTTCGCGGCGTTGGTGTAGCTGGAGCCTGAGTAGGCTTTCTGTCGGGAGAAGTAGTTGCTGTTTTTGGTCACCTGGGACCTGTAGCTGGAGGAGTTGCGATAGTTCGTCCTGTTGCTATTGATGGTGTCGTAGCGATTGATGGGCGTGGAGTAGTAATATCCGCGAGGGGACATGGCCGAGATCAGCATGTAGGTGAACAGAAAGTCCCCCGCGCCGAAGTGGCTGCGGTAGTAGCCGTTGGCTCCGTGGCCCCGCATTTCGTGGCGATTATTGGTGTCTTTGACGACCTCGAACAGCAGGTCGTCCTGATCGTCGATTTCCTTGCTTTTGTTGAGGTCTTCCCAGCCTTCAAGGACCAGGGTTTCGCCATCTTGCTTGGAGCGAATCAGGACGATGCCATCGCCTTCGTAGATTTTGTTAACCTTCTCTTCGAACTCGGTTGCGCTGGCGGAGTCTTTGAACGCGTCCTGGACAGATTCCAGATTTATGCGCCCTGCCGCGCCGTCGGTTGCGGCCCAGTCCTCGTAGGTGGGACCGGAACTGCACGCGGCGGCCACCGGGCCTGCCAGCAGGGATGCTGTCGCCAGCGCAGCCAAACTTGAGCGTCGGATTTTCTTGCGTTTTCTCATGCTAATAGCTCCGTTTCTTCCCGTGTGGTTCACGCGAGCACGCTGAGGATTTCGTTGTCTATTACGATGGGTTGCTCCAGATGGTTCGTGGGTGATTCGACCGCGCCCAACTCCATCAGTCGAGGCACGGCCTCTCGATTCACGTTGTCCAGAAAATTGACGAATGACCCGTGAGATTGTTCGATGAATTCACCGACAGCAGCCCGATGGGTCGGGCCTGCGATGGCGCAACTCAGGGAGATGTCCTGCAAATAATTCAGGTGGCTGGGCCACAATTCATCGGCTTGTTCTGCCAGCACATTTCTGGATTGCTGATCGAATGATTCATGGCCTAGTTGATCACGTATGACGTTGATCTGCTCCGAGATCAATCTTGTTAATTGGTCGGATAATTCAGTTTCGCCCAGTCCGTACATCCAGTCGCAATCCAGGCCCATTTCGGCCCACACACTGCTCTGGATATTGTCGAATACTGACTCGTAGCCGACAGTTGTTATCGACTCGAACTCGTTGGCCGTGAATCCTGCGGCCCATCGAGAGATTGAGGTTGACCTCGATTGGTCCCAGGCGTTGGAGCTCAAAAGCTCGCGCCGCCAACGGTAGAAGGACAGCGTCTGGGCTTCCAGAACGCTGGCGTAGTCACGGGATAGGGCTGATCGCCAACGCTCGTCGGCGTCGGATTCAGACTGGATTGAGTTGACCAGTTTCTGGACTCGGCGGGCGCTGGATGCCCTGATTGAATGGGCCTGTCGGCTGTAGGCGATGGGGCTGTCCTGGGCGGACACGATCAGTTTGGATGCCCCGAGGGCTCCCTGGCGTCCGGCCCGGCCCCTCAACTGGCGGTCGATGCGTGACGAAGCGTTCAGTGACACGCCGATGACGAAGAGGCCGAGCATCGAGGTTTCTTCAGGCGTGGCGTGGTCGGATGTCTCCGTTCTGGCCGCGTCAAGTATGCGCTGGTCGAGGTCGGGTTCCAGGATGATGTCTGTGCCCCGCCCGGCCATGTTGGTTGCCACGGTGACGGCTCCGAAGTTGCCTGCGTCGCGGACTATCTGCGCCTCTCGTTCGGAGTTTACGGCGTTGAGCAGTTGATGAGGGACCCCGTGGTCGGTCAACAGAACACTGATTTCTTCGGATTCTTCGACGCTGGTTGTCCCGATGAGGACAGGCCTCCCCAGGCCATGCCAATGCCTGACCTCGGCGAGTATCGCTGAGCACTGCGCCTGTGTGTCGTTGAGGATTGTGGGCGGGAAGTCGGTGCGTCGAGACGGCTCGGATGGCTGGACTCTGACGGTGGGCAGTCCGTAGTCTCGCAGGAAGTCGTCCTGGGCCTCCAGGGCGGTTCCCGTGAGTCCTGACACCTGCACGTACCTGCTCATGAGACCCGGTATCGTGATTTGCGCCAGCGTTTCGGCGTCTGGCGTTGGGGGCAGGCCCTCCTTGGCTTCCAGCGCTGTCTGGAGGCCATGAAGGTATCGGTTGTCTGGCAGGAGCCTCCCGTTGAAAGGGTCGACGAGGACCACGCCATCGTCTCCGACTATATAATCAACGTCCCTGGTGAACAGCGTGTATGCTCTCAGAAACTGGTGCGCTTGGCTATGGGCATTCCATCGGCGTTCGGAATTTGCAGTACCCAGATTGGCGTCGATGTACGTCTCGCCACGTTCGGTCAGACGGACGGTTTTCGATTGAGTCTCCACGCGGAAATAGTATCGATTCTCGAAGTCCAGAGCGCTAGTGGTGTCTTCGATGTCTGCCAGATCGGTCAGGAATCGCTGCCTGCTGCCGCCTCGATGGACGGTGATGCGTTTGAGCGTTTCGTTGTCAGGGTCGGCGGCGTAAAGCATGGCGATTTCGGCGTCAGCGTCCGAGCAGGATTCCAGGCTCAACTCCTGTTCCGCCTTGATCACTTCCTCGGAGTGCAGTTCCAGGAGTCGTCGAACGATTCTGTGAGATTTTTCGATGGTGGCCGTGTCCACTGGTTCGTTGCCGGAGATGATGAGCGGGGTTCGGCTCTGATCGATCAGAACGTGGTCCGCCTCGTCTACGATGGCGATTTCGGGGTTGGATTGTATAGGTCTGTCTGGAGGCAGTTTGAGGTTGTCTTTCAGGTAGTCGAACCCGAGCTCTCTAACCGTGGAGTACACGATGTCCTGAGCGTAGGCCGATCTTCGCTCGTCTTCGTCCATTGGCCCGATGACCGGGGCGACGGACACGCCGAGGGATTCGTACACTGGAGCCAGCCATTCGGCGTCTCGCAGGGCTAGGTAGTCGTTGGCGGTCAGAACGTGGACGCGCGAACCCGCTGCCGCATTCGCCAGCGCTGCCAGCGCTGTGGAAACAGTCTTGCCTTCGCCTGCGTCCATTTCCACGATTATGCCACGGGTGAGCAGAGCGGCGGAGATAATCTGCTGACGTGTGGGAGCGAACATCAGGTCGCTGTTTGCGTCGAGTTCTGTTATCGCTGAATAGAAATCGGCGGTCAGGCAGATGTTTTCCGGCAGGGCCGACTTGCGCTTTTCGGCGGCGTACACCAGGCCACTTACGATGGCCCTTTCAGGCCCGGCGAGTCTGTGGGCGTCCAGAGACGCACCCAGCATTTCTACGAATATCGGAGTGTTTGGGAAGTCTGGTTCTGTGAAGTATTTTATGGAGTCACTGAAACGTGCGGCGGCGATAACTTCATCGGCGATTCGATGAAGCCCGGCGAAGCGCTCTTGCACATCGGTGGCGTCAAATATTCGCCACGCGCCGATACGACGATTTATGGCCGTCGATGCGACGGCCAGTATTGTGGCAAGGTCGCTGTCATCGGAAAAAAGCGTGCGCAGTTGGGCGTCGGATAGGTTTGAGAAGTCGTGGGTTGTTGCCTTGTCAGCGCAGTCCTCGGCCCATCGGAGGGCGCGGTTTTCAGATGACGACAGGAGGCTGAACACGGGAAACTTCCTGATCGTGCCCGCCATTGCTGTCAGGGTTTTGTGGACTGTCTGCATCTGTTTGCGCTTTGACTCGAAACGGGATTATCTGGTCAGGCTCGAAGGTCGATGATGGGCTTGAATTTTCTGTCGGACACGAAGTGTTCTGGGCTTACGAACGTAATTGACAGCTTTGTGAATCCGCTGTCAATCAAGAATGCGAGGTCTGGCTCTGCCGACAACACAGATTTCCGAACTTCCTTTTCATTGCTCTTGATTGTATCAGGCAATACCAAGTCCAACACTTCGATTGTGGTTCTTGAAACGACGACTTGCAGAGGGCCGGACTGGGAGTCATGGCGGTAGGCCGATGTTTTGAGGGAGCCATAACCGATTTTGGAGCCGAGGATGGATATGGATTCGTCAGGTTTGCCCTGCACGATCAATCTTGGGTCCGGGAGTCCGCACGGGCAGGGGGCGGGAACCTCTTGGACCTTGTCCCCGAGTCGATAACGAAGCAGAGGCTGGGCCCATTGATTCAGCGTCGTGATGACTGCCGCGCTCTGTGTTGGGTCATCAACATCGGGCAGCAATTCAACGATATTTCGCGACTGGATGACGTGGATTCCCTGGTGGGCCGAACACTCGATGCCCAGCGCCGACGTCTCGGAGGCTCCGTAATAGCCGAACACTTCGACGCCTGCATTCTCCAGAGCCCGGCGGGTGGCGGCGGGCATGGATTCGCCGATGTATATGACTTTTGAAAATGACGGGCGTTCATTGTTGGATTGGGGCCAATCGGCCTGGAATAAGTATCGCTCGATTATGGACGGGACGCTGACCAGAACTGTCGGCGCCAGTTTTTTGATGGCCCGAACTGTATGAGCGAAATTCGCGCCCGCGCTCAGGCAATATGCCTCGGCGACGCCCAACAGGTCGAAGGCTTTGGCGATGGACACCATGAGGTTCACCGGGTCTGTGTCCAGGCAGGCCACTCGGTCAGCGGAGCCGACGCCGGCGATTGCCCATAACTCCGCCAAGAATTCGTGCTCTCGTTGGTCATCTTCGTAGGAAATGTAGCGGACTTTTCTCTGGCCTGTGGTGCCAGACGAGGTTTCGACGTCGATGACGCTGTCAGCCGTTGCCGCAACCTCGGTGGATAGATCGCTGAGATCAGCGGATTCGAGCAAAGGGAGTTTTTGCAGAATTGTCACCGGGTCTGCCGTCTCGATGTCTGTCAGGTTGACGCCCGATGCTTCGAAACGCCGCCTGTAGAACCGGAAGTTCTCCCAACAGTGGGATAGAACAGATCGCAGTGTGTCCCGCGTTTCCTGGTTTAAGAGGCCTGCGATCCGAGGGTTCTGGTCAGTTTGAGCCATCGGATTTCGGCGGGGTGTTGGGCGCGATTCTGGGAACCGGCCCCAGAGGTCGGCGGACGGAGTTGGGGGACATGCCTGCTCGGAGCGCGGCCATCACGCCTGCGGCTTCCCAGTAGTTTTCCACGATGTGCAGTTGGCCTTCGTTCCAGGGGAGGTTGGATAGATCGTTGCGCATCAGGTTTCGGTTCTCTCGAACGGCTATGACGGGAATTCCCTGTTGCAGAGCGGCCAGTGTGGGCAGGCCGATGCACCCGTCAGGGATCACCAGGCAGGAAACGTCTGCGGCTGTGATGGAGCCTGAAGCGGTCATGTGTCGGGGGTCAGTGACTATCCGGGGCGACCGCTGCAATCCCTTGAGAACGCATTGAAGGAAGGTGATGGAGATGATCTCGGCGGCCATGCGGGGATCGACGACGCCGGGATCAACCGCGGCAACTTCGTCGGATTCCATCATAGGGGCGTGCGCGGTCGGGACATCGTAGATGGATGAGGCGGTGTGGGTCAGCAGAGCTTCGACTCCGCCCCACGGGTTGACCATCTCACCGGCGCTGGTGAAGTAATCCATGTGCCACGCGACCGGAACCTCAACAGCGGACGCCACCGCGACCGCATCGAAATGGCCCTCTAGCTGGTTGAAGGCTTTCAGCAAGCCTTCCAAGCCCGCCACTTCGCCAGTTGCCCGACCAGAGTCTGAATATCTGCTCATGAGTCGGAGAGGTTCGTCCAACACCACGACGCCCGGAGTGTCGAGTCCATAAGTTGAAGCGGCAGCGTTGACGGCGTTGACGGCCGCATCTACCCATCGCGCGTCATGAAAGGCGTCGAGCGCGACCAGGACGCGGTTGGACCTCGTTCTGCGCAGACCTGCGGTTCCCATGAGAAGCCTGCTCAACACGCTGCCCTCGACATAGAGGCTGTTTTCGGGCATCTCGTTGATGTCTGAGGCGTTGACGACGTTGGGGTGGGTGATGAGGGTGTCACAAACCTGCGCCAGCATCCGGGCGACGGGCGTTGCGTCACCGGCGTGGCCCCCGATCTCTGCGCCTATGCCGGTAGGGACAATCAACGCTGCGTTGAATGAGTCGGTGTTCTCCCAGGGGCGTTTCGCAAAGGCGAAAACATCGGAAATTCGGGGGAGCGATTCAGAGTCGGACGGCTCCAGCGCTCCAACTTCCCCCGTCATGCTCCCTTCGGAGGAGCGGCTGACGATGAAGCGCACGGGGGCGGCGTCATCGTCCAGATGCTGAGAAACCGAGTCTCGGATGTTGCTGAGAATGTCGCGGTCCCAGCGGGTCGGTATCTGAAGGCTGCGCTCAACTATACGCAAGCTGATGCGCTCCGTTGCGTGCAGAGAAATCTTCGTATGTCATCGAGGCGAGAAGGGACAGATTTCCTGTTTTGGTGAAGGCGTAAACGTCGGGCAGGTTGATGCCATTGAAGGTGTGGGCTTTGGGTTGAGTGTACGCTCCCATCTCTGTGAAGGTCACGCGGTCTCCGATCTTGAGAGGCTGGTCAAAGGTGTAGTCACCGAAGATATCGCCCGCGAGACATGATCGGCCAGCCAGGATGTAACGATGCTCTCCTTCTGGCTGATAGTCCAGGACTTCCGGCTCGAACTGGTACTCGAAAACCTCTGGCATGTGGTTGATGGTGGTGTCCAGCACTGCGATATCAACTCCGTTGGCGTCGAAGATGTCCAGAACTGTGCTGATGATATACCCGGCGTCGCGGACGAAAGCGCCGCCCGGCTCGATGAAAACCTTGGCGTCCGCGTGGTTTCTCAGAATTTCGACTGCCTGTCGCAATAGTGATATGTCTGCGCCTTCTCGGAACATGTAACCGCCGCCCAGATTTATCCAATCCAGGCCAGACACGAGGTGACTCAGGCGGCGCTCAACCGTGTTAACGGTCGCCAGCAGGTGACGGAGGTCGTCGGACTCGCAGTTGGTGTGGAACATCAGGCCATCGAGCTCGGAGCTTTCAACATTTGACAGCGCGTCTATGGGAGCGCCGAGCTTGGAGTGTCGCCGACACGGGTCGTAGCGTTCGTCTGCCACGAAGGAGATGCCAGGGTTGACTCTCATGCCCAGGCTGATGCCGTCGGTGGACTGGCTCTGACGCGCCTGGAATTGGTTGATCGAGTTGAGCGACATGTAGTCAGCCAACTCCGAGATTTCTTCATACTCGCTATCAGTCACTGCGACCGAATGGTAGTGGAGGTTGCCCCGATCACCCAGAACTTGTCGGGCCAGCCGAGCCTCGAAGGGCGAGCTTGCGGCGAATCCTGTCACGAACGGGGAGATCGTTTCCAGCGTCCACGCCAGGGTGCAAGGTTTCATGGCGTATGTCAGATCGCACCCGGCCTCGGACGTCATGCGCTGGATGCGGCTTGCCGTTTCGACAAGCTCAGATTCGGCGTAAACCAGCGCCGGCGTTTGTGGAACCAGCTTGGAGACCAATCGTGCTGTGGCGTCGTCCGGCATCGCATTCTCCGATTCAGGATAGGCTTGTAATGTAGCACATATGGAGTGACGAAACTGCGCCTGCCGACAGTCAGCTTCCGATGGGCGAAAATGTTAACGTGGC
>JASLRP010000219.1 GCA_030743915.1 SAR202 cluster bacterium
GACCGATACGGCCACGCCGCCACCGCGGGAGCGGCAGGGGGCAGGGGGTTCGACGGGTTCGACACCTTCGGCGGGTTTGGCGACATCTTCGACGCGTTCTTCAGTGGCGGCTTCGGCGGCGCAACCACTCAGACCCGAGCCAACGCTCCCAAACGAGGGGCAGACCTTCAATACGGCGTGGCCATCTCCTTCGAGGAGGCCGTGTTCGGCGCCGACAACGAAATCGAAATTCAACGCATGGACGTTTGCTCCAACTGCCAGGGCTCCAAGAGCGAGTCCGGTTCGGCGCCCGTCGCCTGCACTAATTGCAACGGGTCAGGACAGGTCAGGCGCTCCCAGCAGGGCTTTTTCGGGCAGTTCCACCAGGTGACAACCTGCAATACCTGCCAGGGCGTGGGCACCATCATCTCCAACCCGTGCAAGAAGTGCCGGGGAGCGGGCCGCGAACGCAGAACCCGCAAGCTCATGATATCCATCCCAGCAGGAATTGAAGACAGCACCCAGATACGCCTCAGTCGCGAGGGCGAGGCCGGGACCAACAACGGCAGGCCGGGCGACCTCTACGTTCTGGTGCGCGTCCAGCCACACGAGATCTTCACTCGCAACGGCATCGACATTCACTACACTCATCCCATCAGCGTTTTCCAGGCGACCCTGGGGGCAACCGTCACCGTTCCAACACTGGACGGCGACGCCGAGCTTGAGATTCCGGCGGGCACTCAGCCGGGAGAGGTTTTCTTCCTGAAGGAGAAGGGCGTGCCGCAGCTTCGAGGCACACATCGCGGCGATCAACTCGTCACGGTTGAGGTCAATGTCCCCGAAGCCCTTAGCGAAGAACAGCACGCCATATTCCTGCAGCTAGGCGAGATGCTGGGCGAGAGCGGCCTCAACGAGGAGCAAAAGGGTTTCTTCAACAAGATCAAAGACGCTTTCGGCACTGAGTAATTCGTTTGAAATGGATTGAGCTTACCGTTGACGTCCCGCCCGAATATGCTGAACCAATGTCCGAAATCTTCCATCGTTACGGACACGGTGGCGTCGCCATTGAACAGGAGGCAGGCCACAACCCGGACGAGGGCGAATCTCCGCCTATCCCGGATTTTGTGACCGTCAAGACATACCTGCCTATCGACAACACTACAGAACGCCGGAGAAACCAGATTGACGTCGGCGTTCGTTTAGTCGCCCACCTCGCCACAATCTCGCCTCTCAGGGAACAATACGTCGAGGAAGAGGACTGGCAGAATGCCTGGAAGGAACACTTCGACCCTCTGCGCATCGGCCAGCATCTGGTCATATGCCCCACCTGGAGGGAGGTCGAGATCACCGAGTCTGACATCCTCATCCATCTGGACCCCGGCATGGCCTTCGGCACGGGACACCACCCAACCACCCGCACCTGTATGGAGATTCTGGAGCGCGAGACCAGGCCCGGAGACCGCATCCTGGACGTTGGCTGTGGCTCAGGAATCCTGTCTGTGGTTGCGGTGAAGATGGGAGCGGCATCGGCGCTGGGTCTGGAAATCGACCCTGTGGCGGCACGGGCCGGCGAGGAGAATGTCCGAATCAACGGCATTGAGGACAAGGTCCAGATCGTCCAGGGCACCCTGCCCAGCCCTCTGGCCGAGGCTCAAGGATTCGACATCGTGGCGGCAAACATCTCTGCCAAAGTTGTGACAAACCTTGCACCGCATTTGATCGACACCGTCGCCATCGGAGGCAAGCTCATCGCTGGCGGAATCATCGAGCCTCACGTCGAAGGCGTGACCAAAGCGCTCAACGCCGTGGGCGCGTCCGTTGACCAGGCATTTGTTGACGGAGACTGGGTGACACTGCTAGCATCAGCCTGATTCTCAGACACCCTGATTTACTCTGCGGGATATGGCGAAAAAACAGAAGCGAAACACCCTCAAGAAGCAACAACGCGCCCTCCAAAAGCGGACCCAACGCAAGAAGAAGCTGGTCCAGCGAGCGATCCACGAGTCTGCCTCCGAACGGCCAACCAGCGTGCTTCGACGCGCCCGCGAATTTCCGTTCCTCGGCGCCTGGGTCCAGCGAAACTGGCAGCAGTACGGCATCGCCTCGATGATCGTGGCCCGCACTCAGCCCGACGACAACATCACCTTCGGAAGATTCCTGGTTGACACGTTCTGCGTAGGGTTGAAAGACACCTTCTTCGGGGTAAATGTCGAGCCAGACCAGTTCCAAAACGACGCCCTCCCCCGTCTTTATCAGGGCGAACCTCCGATCAGCATCTCCATTGAGCTTGCCCATGAGATAATCTTCGGCGCAATCGAGTTCGCCGAGGCCATCGGCTTCCGAACGCACAGGCTGTTCGGGCGAACGCGGAACATTCTGGACGACGCCGATGCCCATCCGCGCAGTGGCGTCATAGAGTTCGGCTATCGCGGTATGCCGACCTACGTTCCCGCCCCTGGCGACAACCAGCGCATGATCCTCAATCGGCTGGTTGAAAACGTTGGCATAGGAAACTTTAACTACGTTCCCGCTGGCGAACCTCCAGAGGAATTCGCGGAACTGTTCGAGCAAAACGCCCAGGCTCAGCCGCCAGTCCCAACTTCGCCCATCTGGACACCAGAGCAACAGGCGGCCAGCGGCGACGTGAACTCAGATTCCGGGTTGTGGGTCCCCAACCAGCAGACCGAAGCGCCTGCAGAAACTCCCGACAGCGAGCAGACCGAAGAACAGCCAGTTCGCTCGTCTCTTTGGGTCCCAGGCACGTAAAGGGTTCCCCAGCCCGATTTGAGGCCAACAATGCACAGGTTCTTCGTGCCTCCTGAGTCCATCTTGGACGGCAAGGCCATTCTATCCGGAGATCAGGCCCACCAGATCGCGCGAGTCCTGAGACAGGCTCCGGGCGACGGCATTATTCTGCTCGATAACACCGGACATGAGTACGACGTGACTCTCACCGCTGTTTCACCAAAACTGGTCGAGGG
>JASLRP010000220.1 GCA_030743915.1 SAR202 cluster bacterium
GCCTCATTCGACGTTCCGGTGATCGTCAGTTTTTCCAATATCATGGATGACACAACTGCGATGGCCGACATCATTTTGCCAGAGCACAACTCTCTCGAGGACTGGGGCACCGACACACCAGACGCCGGCCCCGGATACGAACTCGTCGGCTTCCAACAACCAGTGGTCAGGCCCTTCTTTGAAAGCCGTGGAGAGAATCTGGGGACCAGAGGGTTCGCAGATGTGCTTTTGGCGGCGGCTCAGGGACTCAGTCTTGATCTGGGATTGTCCGGAGACACCTACAAAGAGATACTGCAGGACAGCGCTGAAAAGCTGTTCAACCTCAACCGCGGCTCGGTTAGAAGCGCAGATTTCAGGTCCTTCTGGAACGGCGTGTTGCAAAGAGGCGGCTGGTGGGACGTCAGCGCAAAAGCCAGCGGCGCCGCGCCGACACCCCCTCGGCTTCCCGAAGCAGAAGAGCCTCGTTTTGATCCCGAAACTCCAGGTAGATTTGAATTCCATCTGTTGCCCTTCTCGTCCACAGGTATTGGCGAGGGACAGGGCGCCCATCTCCCGTGGTTGCAGGCGACCCCAGACCCAATCACCACCGCCACCTGGCTGACCTGGGTGGAGATCAATATTCAGGTGGCCGAGGATATGGACCTGCACGAGGGCGATGTTGTTCGCGTAACCTCTCCGCGCGGGTCGGTGGACGTGTTGGCGTATCCTCACCCTGGCGTTCCGCCGGACGTGGTGGCAATCCCGATGGGTCAGGGCCACAGGGCGGGAGGCCGTTATGCAGAAGGACGGGGAGCGAACGTGTTCTCCATCCTGTCTGATCTGACTGACCAGAAAACAGGCGCTCTGGCGTGGTCGGCGACACGCGTTGGGATTGAAAAACTCGATGAATGGATTCGACTGCCCAAGTTTGAAAACACGGTCACCGAACCTCCTGAAGATGAAGAAGGTCTGGTCATCGAAGTGACCACCGAGGATAGTTAATATTGAGCGGACGCCCGGTTTGAGACCAGGCGTCGCCTGCGGGGATGGCATCCCCGATTAGGAGCGGAACAAATGGCAGAAAGCTGGGGAATGGTCATTGACCTGGACAAATGCACAGGCTGTCAGGCTTGTGTTGTCGCATGTCAATCCGAAAATAACATTCCCATCAACGACGAGGGCCTGTTCAATCAGCGTCGGGCGATTGAGTGGATTCGCATTGAGCGTTACTGGGAGGGAGAATTCCCAGACGTCAAAGCGCGATTCATACCGATTCTGTGTCAGCACTGCGCGGACGCTCCATGCGAGCCTGTCTGCCCGGTTTTCGCCACCTATCACAACGAGGAAGGGCTTAACGTCCAGATATACAACCGTTGCATTGGAACCAGATTCTGCGCCAACGGTTGCCCATACCATGTGCGGTTCTTCAACTTCTGGGAACCCGAGTGGCCGGAGAGTCTGACCAACCAACTCAACCCCGATGTCACGATCCGAAGTCGGGGAATCATGGAGAAATGCACATTCTGCGTGCAGCGCATCCGACGAACAGGCCGATCCGCGGCTCAGGAAGGCGTCGAAAAAACCGACCCGCAACTAGAGCGAGGCCTCAATCCGGCGTGTGTCAACGCATGCCCGACCCAGACCTTGGAATTCGGCGACATGATTGATGTGTTGACCGCTGTCAAGGAAGGGACCAGGTTGCCGGATGAACCCAAGAGCAAGGCCGGCGCCAAGGTCAAAAAAGAGTTGGACCAAGACGAAGGCGGTCGAGGCTACAGGTTGAGAGAGCAACTCGGCATCAATCCTTCGGTAGTATATCTGCGCAAAGTTGACGAACACGCCAAGGAAGCAGTCACACATGGCTAGTTCACAAGCCGAACATCAGGGAAATCCTGCGCTTGTCACCGCTGAAGATGTTACGAAGGACCTGCTGAATAAACATGCAGGCACATCGAATGGCTTCTGGCGGGTGGCGTCCGTATTCGGAATCCTGCTGATTCTCGGCATTATCGGATTTGTTATGCGGCTGGCCGATGGGGTCAGCGACACAGCAGTGTGGGGATACTATGCGGCAATGTTCGCCTTTATCCTGACGACTGCGCAATCTGCTCCGATGGTGGCAATCGCGCCGCGACTGGCCAAGGCGCATTGGCGCAGGCCCATATCCAGGGTCGCTGAGTTGTGGACCGCGGTTGGCTTGTTCAACTTGTTGCTGTTCATCCCTATGCTTTGGATCCTGCCCCCATTGAGTGACGGCAGACGTTCGCTCTGGTTCTACTTCGATGGCGGCGATGTTAATTCGTATTCTCCGCATATATGGAGCACACTGGCGATCTTGGGGCTGGTGGTGATTGGCATCGCCCTGCTCTGGATGTCCGCATTGCCAGACTTCGCGATGGTGCGTGACCACTCTTCGGAGGGCTGGAAAAAACGCTGGGCCACTCGATTGGCTCGAGGGTGGATTGGCAGTTCCGCTCAGTGGAACATGCAAAAGCATCGCCTCGGAATTCTTGGCGCTTTCTACTTCATGATGCTGATATTCGTCCACTTTCTCATAAGCATGGACTTCTTGATTACTTTGGTGCCGGGTTGGATCGACGCGCTGTATCCCATAACCCATGCCGCCAACGGTCTTCAGGCCGGCATTGCCACCGTGATGCTCACAATCTGGGCTTTGTATAAATTCGGCGGTTACCAGGACTATATCGAATACGATCAGATATGGGCGCTGGGCAAATTGCTGTTCGCGTCATCACTGCTCTGGTTCTGGTTCTGGTTCTCCAGCTTCAACATATTCTGGTACGGGAATAAACCCGAGGAAGTTGCAGTTATCGAACTTCTGATGACAGGCCCGTATCGGTGGGCGTTCTTCGGAGTGTTCTTCTTCAACTTCCTGTTCCCTATGTGGACGATGATGTGGAACCCGTTGCGTCGCAGCACTTGGGGGCCACCGATAATCGCGGCAAGCGTGTTGATCGGCACGTTCCTGGATAGGATACGCCTGTACGTTGCGGCATATTCAGTGGACGGGGTCGGCAATTCGGCAGTCTCCAAACATGGCGTTGTGGATATACCCGACACAATATTCCCCGAGCTTTCAGACATTTTCATAATGCTTGGCGCTATTGGTGGCATGGTGTTCGTCTTTCTCATGGCCACTCGAGTCATACCGATCATCAATATATGGGAACAGAGAGAGTTGAAGCTCTACGAGTTCCACAAAAACTTGCACCGGACCGTGGTCAAGGTGTTGGGCAAGCCAGAATAACTCAAAAAAGGGCCTCGTTAACACAAAGCAACAACCTCAAATCAATCATTAGGACATAAGAAAGCCAAGATGCAGGATCACATACAGCTAGATCAGAAACAGATCAACGACGACCTGCTGGCCGGTGTGCTGGGGATGCCCAAATGGTGGCTGCCAGCCGTGCTATTTCTGACGTTGATCGTGTTCACAGGTCTTGGCGCCTTCGGTTACATGGTGAATAAAGGCCTCGGTGTCACGGGTCTCAACAGACCGGTGATGTGGGGTTTCTTCATCGTCAATTTTGTTTTCTGGATTGGCATCAGCCACGCTGGAATCATGATATCGGCCATCTTGCGATTGACTCAGGCCGAGTGGCGCAGGCCCATAACCAGGGCTGCCGAAGTCATGACTGTGTTCTCGCTCATGGCGGCCCTCCATACGCCTGTGTTCCACGTCGGAAGGCCCTGGCGTGAATTATGGGTCTTCCCATACGACTTCGCCCGCGGAGTGTGGCCCAATGTGCGCTCTCCCTTCGTTTGGGACCCCAGCGCGGTGGGAACTTACCTGATCGCGAGTTCGCTTTTCGTTTTCATAGCGCTGATACCAGACATGGCGGTTGTTAGGGACAGGGCTGTCACCCCCTGGATCAAACGGATGTACGGCATGATGTGCCTGGGGTGGAGAGGAACTCCACGCCAATGGAAACTCCAGGCGGTCGCGGGCATTTTGCTCTCGGCGCTGGTACTGCCAGTGTTCGTCTCCGTTCACTCCATCGTGTCATGGGACTTTGCGGTCCTGATCGGTGTTGAGGGATGGCATTCGACCATTTTTGCTCCGTACTTCATTATCGGGGCCATTCACTCTGGAGTCTCCGCTGTCGCAATGCTGATGGCGTTGTCCGTATGGCTCTGGGGTTTGGACAAATACCTTCGACCCGATCATTTCGACGCTATTGCGCGACTGTTGATTGTTGTCGCCGTCACCTGGTTCTTCTTCTTTTTCCTGGAGTGGGTGTTTGCCCTCTACACGTTGGAATCAGTTGAAATAAGTTTGAGAGAGCTTCAAGTGTTCGAGTGGCCCTACGCGGGGCTGTTCGTGGTGTTCCTGTTGGCCGCGTTCGTGATACCGGTCCCGATGTGGCTATTTCAAAGTGTAAGGCGCAACGCGTTCCTGATGTTCTTCAGCACTGTGCTGGTTAATATCGGCATGTGGCTTGAACGTTTCATCATTATCATTCCAGGCGTCTTACGCCGTCAGCCGATGGAATTTGACTGGGGGTCGTACCATCCCAGCCTGGTGGAAGTGTTAATTATCGCAGAGACATTCGCGTTCGTCGCGTTGGGCATGTTGTTATTCTCAAAGTTCTTCCCATTGATACCGATCTTTGACATCAAAGAAGGTATGGTGGTCAGGGACGAAATCAAGATCGGCAGACGCGTCGTCGCAGCGACAATTCGCGAGTAAGGAAAACCTTTATGTTAGCTAAAAGAAGCGTCCTGGGCCTATTCACTGAAGTGGATGCGGCGGCAGATGCGCTGGACGCATTGCGTGACGCCGGATTCGACCATGGTGAGTATGAGATTCTGACTGGCACACCGTATCCAGAAGGAACCTTCGGAGAAGAAGAGCCGAAGCATACACTGTACAGATGGCCCCTCATCGGAGCCGCTTGCGGATTCATCGTCGGTCTGGCTCTCACATCGGGCACCCAGCTGGCCTATCCTCTGGTGACAGGCGGAAAGCCGGTGTTGTCCATACCGCCCATGTCGATCATCATGTACGAGGGCACAATGCTGGGCGCGATCATCTTTACGGTGATCGGAATTCTCATTGAATCACGACTGCCCAGGCTTTTCATGGGCGCATACGACGAGCGGGTCACTGAAGGCTACATCGCCGTTACTGTCACAACCTCCGAAGAGAGAGTGGGTGGCGCCGAGGAAGTGTTGTACGCATCGGGAGCCGAGGATATCAAACGCGGCTGGGAGAACAACTAGAGTTATGCCCCTCTCGCTAAAAAAACGAGCGCAATTGTTAAATCGTCGATGGCTGCCACTGGCGGTCAGTCTGCTGGCGGTCATGTTTGCTCTGGGGTGCTATAACAGCACGACCGGAGATGCGAACATCGGCGATTCAATCAATTTCAAACTTCCAGCGTTGTCTGAGACTGGAAGCAACCGGGTGCAAATGTTCACCGAGATGCACTATCAGCCGTCACACCGTGTTCAGGACGTGCCGAGAATACTGCCGCCCAGCGGTTCGGTCCCGATCACCGGAGCAGAGGTGGTATTGAGCTCGTTGGATGAGTACAAAGGGCTAGTCAACCCCGGCATCGGCCCGGCGGCAGGCCAGGAACTGTACCGCGTAAATTGCCAGGTATGCCACGGCCAGACTCTGGACGGGAATGGTCCGGCTACATCATTTTTGGCTAGCGGCGGCCCCGTTCCGGCAGATCTAACTGGGCCCCTTACCACTGGCGCGACTGACGGAGAATTGTTCGGTCTCGTCTCCTGCGGCGGAAGATTTTTCTGTGACTCGGTGTTGCAGGGCGGGGAAACCCAGTCTCCAATGCCAGAATTCAGGCGCCTGCTTTCCGAAGAGGAGCGCTGGGCATTGGTAGCCTATATGCGAGGCCTGATCGGCGGCCCATAGCTTCACAAACAAAACGATAAGAATCGGGAGCGTCTGCGCATTTGCGGACGCTCCCGATTTTTTCGTCTGAGGCCTTAATTGATTGGACCTGCGGACCCTGTGTCGGTCCAATGATTATCGGTCGTATTGTTGAGGCAGGGTCATCCCATCGGAGCTTTTCGGATAGTCGTCGTCGGTGTGAGACTGACCTGAAGAATTTGAAGACTGGATGAAATCGAAGCTGGTCAGAGGCCTGTTAGCTTCCAGGCCAGAGCGCTGTTGCGTGTTTGCAGGTATCGGCGGCCCGGAGGACTCCGGGCCTTTCACCATACCCACAGCCACCAACGCGATCAATGACAGCGTGGCAAACACCGCCACAGATATCCCCAGACGCACAGCCCTGGACTCCCGAATGGAGAGTCGCCGCCTGTCTTGTTCCATAACCGCAATCCTTCACAGGGCACAGCGGATTATCGAAAATGATGGAGACCGTCCGTCACTGTAACCCAAGTTTCAGAACTGAGGATATCAACATACGGCATTCGGGCACAGTTGTTATGCACTTGTATTCGATTCCATATCGATGGCCGAGCGTCGGTTGGCTACGAGAGGTTCTTTGAAAAGAATTTCAGCGTAGACTCCCAGGAATGGGTCGATGCGTCCTCACGATAGCTTTCGCGGGTGTCGTTGAAGAAGGCGTGGGGAGCGGCGCCGTAGATATGAACTTCGTAGGGCGTGCCATTCTTTTCCAGCGCTTCGCTGAGTTCAACCACGGTCGAAACCGGGACGCCTCCATCGTCGCCTCCGTACAGGCCCAGCACGGGACAAGTGACATTGGCGAGTTGTTCGGCGTCCGGATTGGTCCCATAATATATGACCGCGGCGTCCAGATTGTCGGTGTCGCAGGCGGTGGCGATGGACAACCCTCCGCCCATACAGTACCCGACCGTCCCGACTTTGCCGTTGGAGAACGCCTGGCTCTTGATGTAATCCACAGTGCCCACGATCTCGCTGACAGCGCGGGGTTTATCCAGGGCCATGACCAACTTCATAGCTTCGTCGGGTTCAGACGTCACTTCTCCATGGTAAAGATCGGGAGCGATCGCGGCGTAGCCCTGCTTAGCGTACCGCTCAGCGATGTCTTTTATGTGCGGCTCAAGCCCCCACCACTCCTGTATTACCACGACGCCGGGAAACGGGCCGTCGCCCGATGGCAAGCACTGGTATGCAGGAACGCTGTGGCCGTTGATCGCGATTTCGATATCAGAGGTTTGAATCTGTTGTTGCGCCATTTGTGAACACCTCAGCAAGTGAAATGGAATGCTGCTCCCCGTCCGGTGAGCTTGCGAATATTGTAACGTGGCGCCAACCAAGATGCACGGGATGCCTGAGCGTCACGGATCACTCAGGATCGTACGCAAGATTCGGCGAGAGCCAACGCTCCACATCCTGAATGGTCATGCATTTTCGCTGGGCGTAGTCTTTGATCTGGTCGCGATTAAGCTTCCCCACGCCGAAGTAATGCGCCGCTGGGTGGGCAAAGTACAGACCGCTTACCGATGCCCCGGGCCACATGGCCATGCTCTCGGTGAGTTTGACGTCGGTGTGCTCCTCGGCTTCCAGGAGATTCCACAGCGTGGCTTTCTCCGTGTGATCAGGGCTGGCCGGGTAGCCAGGGGCGGGCCGGATGCCCTGATAACGTTCTTTGATGATGTCCTCGTTGGTCAGGGTCTCATCAGAACCGTATCCCCAGAACTCGCGTCGCACCCGCTCATGCAAACGTTCCGCGAAAGCCTCGGCAAGACGGTCTCCCAGCGCTTTTGCCATGATCGAACCATAGTCGTCGTGAGCCTCTTCCAGCGATCCGGCCAACTGGTCAACTCCGAAACCCGCCGTGACGACGAACCCACCCAGATAGTCGTTCACGCCCGAATCTTTCGGGGCCACGAAATCTGCCAGACAGAAATTCTGTTTCGACATGTTTGGCCGAAGATTCGATTTGTCGTGCTGTTGACGCAGGAAATGGAACGTGGACAGGACAGAGTCCCGATCATCGTCTGTGTAAAGCTCGACGTCGTCGCCTACGGCGTTTGCAGGGTAGAACCCGAGAATTGCCCTGGCTGTGAACAGCTTCTTCTCTACGATGCGTTCCAGCATCGTCTGCGCGTCCCTGAATAGCGTGGACGCCTCCTTGCCGTAAGTAGGATCGGTCAGAATCTTGGGATAGGCTCCCCTCAACTCCCAGGTGAGGAAGAACGGAGTCCAGTCGATGCGGTCCACGAGATCGTCCAGAGGGTAGTTGTCGAAAATACGGACTCCAGTAAATCGAGGTTCCGGCGCAGTTGAGTTCGTCCAATCGAAAGTTCCCCTTCGGAGTCGGGCTTGCTGAATCGTCAGAAGGCGCTCGGTGGCGTCTCGGGAAGCCCTGGATTCCCGCACTTGAGCGTAACGACGTTTCGTGTCGTCGATAAATCCCTGTCGAGTTTCATCGTTCAGAAGGTCGCTGATCACGGTGACTGCGCGCGAGGCGTCCTTGACGTGGACGACGCCCCGATCGAACTGGGTGTCGATCCGCACGGCAGTGTGGGCCACCGAGGTTGTGGCGCCACCGATGAGCAACGGAATGTCTAACCCTTGCCGCTCCATCTCGCGAGCAACCGTGACCATTTCATCGAGGGAGGGAGTGATCAGACCGCTCAGCCCGATGGCGTCGGCCTGATGCTCTATGGCCGCGTCGATTATCTTTTGGAAGGGCACCATCACGCCCAGGTCGATGACTTCGTAATTGTTGCATCCCAGCACTACCCCGACGATGTTCTTGCCGATGTCGTGGACATCGCCTTTCACCGTTGCCATGACAACTTTGCCGTTTGTCTTTATGAGCCCGCTGTCACGCTGTTCCTGTTGGATGTACGGGACCAGATGGGCGACGGCTTTCTTCATCACTCGCGCGCTTTTCACCACCTGAGGCAGAAACATCTTCCCAGAACCAAACAGGTCGCCGACCACATTCATGCCGCCCATCAACGGGCCTTCAATAACATGTATTGGGCGTTCGGCCGCCTGCCTGGCCTCCTCCACGTCCTCCACGACGAACTGGTCGATACCCTGGACAAGAGCGTGGGAAAGGCGTTCGTTAACCGGCAGCTTGCGCCATGCGTCGTCTAACTTGCGCTCTTTCGATGTGCCCTTGACGGTATCGGCCAGAGTTAGAAGACGGTCGGTTGCTTCAGGGTCGCGATTCAGCACTACATCTTCGACTGCATCGCGTAATTCCGGGGCGATGTCGGCGTGAACGACCAACTGCCCGGCGTTCACGATGCCCATGTCCATCCCGGCCTGAACCGCGTGATACAAAAACACCGAGTGGATCGCCTCGCGCACTGCGTCGTTTCCCCTGAAGGAGAAGGACACGTTGCTGACTCCGCCGCTTACATGAGATTTCGGGAATTGCGATTTCAGCACCTGGGCGGCTTCGATGAAGTCAACGGCGTAGTTGTTGTGCTCTTCAATCCCGGTGGCGATGGCGAAAATATTGGGGTCGAAGATTATGTCCTGGGGCGGGAAACCAATCTCGTCCACCAGAATTCCGTACGACCGCTGACAGATGGCGATCTTGCGCTCCACTGAGTCGGCTTGGCCCTCTTCATCGAAGGCCATAACGACCACCGCAGCTCCATATCTGCGAATGATTCTCGCCTGCTGCCTGAATGCCTCCTCGCCTTCCTTGAGGGAGATGGAGTTGACGATGCCTTTGCCTTGAAGGCACTTTAGCCCAGCCTCGATCACGCTGAATTTCGAGCTGTCGATCATTACAGGCACGCGGCTGATGTCAGGTTCCGAAGCGATGAGCTTCAGATAACGAGTCATGGCCTCCTCAGAGTCCAGCATGCCTTCGTCCATGTTGATGTCGAGAATCTGCGCCCCGTCCTCAACTTGCAGCCGCGCAACGGTCAGCGCTTCCTCGTATTTGCCCGTCTTTATGAGACGTCGGAACCGGGCCGATCCAGTGACGTTGGCCCGCTCGCCGATGTTGATGAAGTTGGAATCCGGCCGGATTTCCAGGAGCTCAAGACCGCTGAGAATCGTGTTAGTGTTCTCCTGGGGGCGCCGTCTGGGTTGAAGGCCCCCGACGGCATCCACGATGGCTTTAGTGTGTTCAGGCGTCGATCCACAGCAGCTTCCAACTATGTTGGCGTAGCCGTTCACGACGAAATCCTTGAGGTTGGTTGACATGTGTTCTGCCGTCTCGTCGTAATCGCCAAACTCGTTCGGCAGACCTGCGTTGGGATGGCAGGACACAAAATGCGATGACACGTCGGCTATTCCGGCGAGGAACGTTCGCATCTCGTCGCTGCCCAGCGAGCAGTTTATCCCGACGCTCAACAAGGGAACATGGGTCGCAGAGGCGTAGAAAGCCTCCGGAGTCTGGCCTGAGAGGTTTCGCCCACTCATGTCCACGACGGTAAAGGACGCCATGACAGGTACACTGACCTGTTTCTCCTCGAACACGCTCTCAATTGCGTAGAGAGCGGCCTTGCCGTTCAGGGAATCGAATATGGTCTCGACTAGCAAGATTTGCGCTCCGCCGTCCAGCAACGCTCTGACACATTCTGCGTAGGCCGAAGCGACATCATCGAAGGTCACGTCGCGGTATCCGGGATCGTTGACGTCAGGGGACAGGCTCAGCGTTTTGTTCATCGGACCGAGAACGCCCGCGACGTATCGAGGCTTGTCCGGGTTCATCACGGTGTACTCGTCGGCGATCCTGCGAGCGATCGTGGCGGCGTTCCGATTGATTTCATAGACATGATCCTGGAGATCATAGTCAGCCAAACCATACCGGTTGCCAGTGAAGGTGTTGGTCTCCAGAATGTCTGCTCCAGCTTCAAGGTACTGGCGCTGGACTTCTTCGACGATCTGAGGCTGAGTCAGCACCAGCAGGTCGATACAACCCTGAACGTCTGAGGAGTGATTCGCGAACCTGTCACCGCGAAAGTCGGCCTCGGTGAGGTTGTAAGACTGAAGCATCGAACCCCACGCGCCGTCAAGCACCATCACGCGCTGTTCGAGGATTCTTTCGATCTCTGAAGTGCGATCGATGATGTCGTATGGAGCCCTGTTTGCGACTGATGTCATATGTTCCTTGCCTGGTTGTATTTTGGCCCTAACGAACATTTTACTGGAATCAAACTGAAAAACCCAATCATTGTCTCTTGAATCATCAAGCACAAAGATCAATATGGACGCTGACCATCAACATGAAGCGTCTTGACATTCGGTCCGTTGAAGCCTAGTGTTCCAGAAAATAGCGAATCAAAGTTCAGGAGTTCGTTCCATGCCCTATTCGTCCTCTTACCCGGCGTCCAATCGACCTGTGGCGATGGGAGTCAATGGGATGGTGGCTTCGGCGCACCCTTTGGCCTCACAATCAGGCGTTCGGATGCTGATGGCGGGAGGCAACGCCTTCGACGCCGCGGTCGCCACAGCCTCGACGCTGAACGTCGCCGAGCCGTATATGTCAGGAGCTGGGGGCATCGGACTGGCTCTGGTCTACGTGGCCTCAGAGGACCGAGTTCGAGCGCTCAACTTTTCGGGTCGCGCTCCGATGTCGGCCGACCCGGAGAAAATCAGCGCCGCCGACAAAGAGCGCGGCCCCATCTCTGCGATGATCCCAGGCAACGTTGCCGGCTGGCTGACGCTCCACGAGGCCTACGGCAAGCTGGAACGTGAACAGGTATTTGCTCCGGCCATCGGTTATGCCGAGAGCGGCATTTCGGTGACTCATTTGAACGCCCGTCAGATGTCAGCCAATGCGGATCGGCTTTCCCCATATCCCTCTGGCAAAATAATCCTGGGCGATCACGGTAGAGCGCCGAACGCAGGGGCCAGGCTCAAGATGCCCCAGTTGGCCGAGTCGTTCCGCAGGATCGTCGAAGGGGGAATGGAAGAGTTTTACAGAGGCGATCTGGCCCGGAGCATTGTTGAAGGTAATCATGCCCTGGGCGGTCTGTTCACCGAGGAAGACTTGGCGACCTACGAAGCGCGGTGGCAGGACCCCATAAGCGTGAATTATCGCGGCTATGACATCTTTACAACTCCACCAAACTCCAGCGGGTTCCAGATTCTTCAGACTTTGAAAATCATGGAGGGATTCGAGGGCGGCGATCTGGTGTTTCAGCATCCCGCCACAGTGCATCGGTTTATCGAAGCAGTGAAACTGGCGGTCACAGATCGAATCCGGTATGCGGGCCACGCCCCCGACATCAAGGTTCCGATGTCTGGCCTGCTGTCTGATGGCTACGCTTCAGACCGCAGGGCGCAGATTGATGAAGCCCGCGCGGCCTACGTTTCCGGGGAACACTTCTCGAACAAAGTTGCCCCTGAGTCCCTTATCACCGGCAACCCTCTGGAGTTCGACGGCGGCATGACGACTCATTTCGCCGTGGCTGACAGCGAAGGCAATGTAGTGTCCATCACACAAACATTGGGAGGCGCGTTCGGTTCCGGAGTGGCGGTGGGCGACACCGGAATATTCCTGAACAACATGGCCTATTGGTTCGACCTCGAAGAAGGCAGTCCCAATCGTATAGGCCCCGGTCACGAGGTGGACTTTGTCGTCGCGCCCACACACACATTCAAGGACGGAAATTTCCACGTCAGTCTGGGCACGCCCGGAAGCTGGGGCATTCTTCAGACTACGCCCCAGTTCGTTATGAATTTCCTGGATTTCGGCATGAATGTTCAGGAAGCGATCGAAACTCCAAGGCTGAGGGTGTACACGGGAAGACATGTTCAGATGGAGGAGCGATTCCCCGCTCACGTTCGCCGCGCTCTGGAAGAACTGGGGCACCAGGTGGATGTGGTGGAACCCTGGTCCATGTCCGTGGGGGGCGCCCAAGGCATCCAGGTTGACTCAGCGGCGGGAGTGTTTCAGGGCGGAGCGGACCCCCGGCGAGACGGGTTTGCGATCGGATTCTAGAGTGATTTCCAAATAATTCTTCGGCACAGCAAAGTTCGAAAGGGAGAGAAATCATGGGCAAGGCTCTTGAAGGTATTCGAGTTATCGACATGACCCACGACCAGGCAGGCCCTTCCTGCACGCAGATGCTGGCATGGCTGGGCGCTGAGGTCATCAAGATTGAGATGGCCGATGGCGTGGGTGATCGAGCAAGATGGCTGAGGCGCGATGATCCCGACCTGGACAGCTACTTCTTCCTGCTCTTGAACAACAACAAGAAAAGCACTACGCTCAACCTTCGCGACCCTCGCGGCAAAGAGCTATTCAGGACTCTTATCAAGAGCGCGGACATTATGGCCGAAAATCGCGGCCCCGGAGCGATGGACCGTTTGGGTCTGGGATACGAGGACCTGAAGAAGATCAACCCGAAACTGATCTACGCGGCAGTCAAGGGTTTCGGTTCTTATGGACCTTACTCAGATTACAAGTGCTTCGAGCCTGTTGCCCAGGCGACCAGTGGCGCCCTCAGTTGCACCGGCTTCGATGACAGGCCTCCAGCAATCCTCGGGGCGAACGTTGGAGACTCGGGAACCGGGATGCACACGGTCATCGGAATCCTTGCTGCATTGGTGCAGCGTGGCGTGACCGGGGAAGGTCAATTGGTGGAGGTGGCGATGCAGGAGGCGGTGTTGAACCTGACGAGAGTCCGGTTCACCGGAACGCTCACGGACGGCTCTGCCGAGCCTAGACAGACCAGTTACGAAGGCCGCAGGCCCGGATCCATAGGCGGACTGTTCGCATGCGCTCCCGGTGGCCCCAACGACTACGTGTACCTGATGCTGCCTCCAGATAATCCTGGCATGTTCCCTCTGGCCATGAAGGGAATGGGACGCGAAGACCTGGTTGAGGACGAAAGGTTCGCCACGACCGAGGCTCGGGCGTCCAATGCCGATGCTCTCGGAGCTATCATTGAGGAGTGGTGCGCCAGCATGGACAAACGCGACGTAATGGCAGCCTTCGCAGGCGCAGGCGTTCCGTGCGGCGCGGTTTACGACACCTCTGAGGTCATCGATGATGCGCATCTGCGCGAACGGGAAATGATCACCGACGTGACACACCCGACCAGGGACACGTATCCGATGATCGGGTGCCCGGTGCGTCTCTCGGAATCGCCAGTTGAGGTGACCCGCGCTCCGCTTTATGGCGAACACTCGGACGAGATTTTCTCGACTCTCGGTGAACTGTCCCAGGCGGAGATTGATAATTTGCGGAGCGACAAGGTGGTTCTCTAGCGTCAGTCCTCGCGGAAAGCGTTGAGTCCAGTGACAAGCGCGGGGAGGCCGCCCATCCAGAACGCGACCCGGATGGTCTCGGAAATCTCCTCCTCGGATGCGCCCATTGCTCTGGCGCGGTCGGATATAGCCTTGACGCCGTCTTCGTGGGCCAGCAGAGCATCGCACATCATGGTCATCAGAGTCTTGACCTTGGCCGACAGAGCGCCGTCGGCGATTATGAACTCTCTGCCTGTGTTGACCCACTCGGCCAGTTGAGGATCGTTGGCGTTAAGCGCGGCAATGTAGGGCGGGACCTGTGGCTGTGTCATGTTGATGCCTCCGTGTTGTGATTTGACGCCCTGGATTCTCTCAGGAATGTGATGCGATGACAACTGGCGACAACCCACAGACAATCCGCGCGTATGAATGAACACGCTCCCTTGATGCCTGCCAAAAAGCAACGAGAAGTGATAGAATCGCGGACGGTTCAGCGGTCGATGGCGCCAATGTTATTCGCCTGGAATCCGCAATTCGCCATCGCTCCATATGCAAGAATCGCCTAAGACCAGAGTCAAAGCCCGTCCGAGGATATTTTTCGGCTGGTGGATAATCATCGCCGGGGGCGCCGGCATGTCCATCGCGTCGGGCATCAACTTCCACGGCTTCGGCAACTTCATCATTCCCTTGAGCGAGGAATTCGGCTGGAGTTACGCGACGATCTCCATCGTGTTCTCACTCGCCCGATTGGAGTCGGGGATGGTCGGGCCGCTTGAGGGTTGGGCAGTCGATCGCCTCGGCCCTCGCCGTCTCATGTTGATCGGCTTGCCTCTGATGGGCATCGGCTACATCGCAATGAGTCGGATCAACTCCCTGGCGGGATTTCTGTTCGTGTACATATTCCTGATCGCGCTTGGCAACAGCCTGGGTATGAGCACTCCGATTACTGCCGCCGTCGCGAACTGGTTCAATAAAAAACGCGGATTGGCCTTCGGGATTATGTGGTCGGGCGTGGGTCTTGGAGGGCTGTTCGTTCCGGCAATCGGGTGGATTATCAGCGAGTATGGATGGCGGGACGCTTCGATGATCGTGGGAATAGTGATCATCATAATCGGCATTCCCATCGCTTCTGTGATGAGGCACAGACCGGAACAGTACGGATATTTCCCAGATGGACAACTTCCTGAAAACACGACACCCGGCGCGACAGCCCAACTCCCAGCAGCGCCGGATATGTCCAACGATTTCACCGCCCGCGAGGCGCTGAGAACATCGAGCTTCTGGTACCTATCGCTGTCCATCACCGCCCGTTCACTAGTCAGTGGCGGAATAGGACTGCACCTGGTGCCGTACTTCGTAAGCCTCGGAGCCTCAGACGTCGGCGCGGCGGCATTGGCAGGCTCTGTGGGCCTGATGAGCATCCCAGGCAGATTTGGACTCAGCACGCTGGGCGATTACATCAACCGACGTTACGTAATGGTCGTCTCTTTGGGAGTCATGGCGGTGGCCATAATTTTCATGGCGCGCGCGCAAAGCGTCGGCGGAGTGATTCCGGCGTTAGTCGTGTTTGCTGCGGCACAGGGAGGGATTTCTGTGATCCCTCAGTCCCTGATCGCCGACTACTTCGGGCGTCGGTCCTATGCCACCATCCAGGGATTCAGAAGTTCAATACAGATGCTCGGAATTATAGTTGGCCCCGTGGTGTCGGGCTTTGTGTTCGACCAAACCCAGAGCTATGCGGGCGCATTTCTGGGATTCTCGGCGGCGGCATTGGTCTCGATGGTTCTGGTGTTCCTGGCGCGCCCACCGGTGCGTCCTGCGAGGAAATTTGGCTCAAGATAAACTTGACACCCAGTCCCCAATATATATATATTTGCGCGAGAAACTAAATTACAGAATTGCCCGGGGGGAGCTTGGGAAGCCAGGCTGAGAGGGCAGCCGGAACGCTGTCGACCCCGACAACCTGATCTGGATAATGCCAGCGTAGGGACTGAGGTCGCTCCCAGAACCCCGTAGCCGTCCAGATTGATTGGACGGCTTTTTTGTTGCCAGAATATTCGACTGACGAGATGGGCAACGAGGCGATGGCGGTATCCCAACAACATAATGAAAACAAGGCGGCCCAGCCCGAATCACATGGGACTGTTCGCACAATCGACGTTGTTGGTCTGGGCAAAGTTTTCGATCAGAACGGTCAGGAATTGGCCGTGATGCAGAATGTCGATTTCCACGCTGAAGAAGGCGAGTTCGTCAGCATAATCGGCCCCAGTGGATGCGGCAAAAGCACTCTGTTGAATATCATCGCCGGTTTGGATGACCAGTCTGAAGGCTCGCTGAAATTGCGCGGTGAGGAAGCTTCCGACAGACTGGGGACGGTCGGCTATATGCAGCAAAAAGACCTGCTGCTCCCGTGGCGGTCTGTAATGGACAACGCGATTCTCGGACTGGAGCTTCAGGGAGTCTCAAAAAACGAAGCTCGCGCCCGAGCATCGGTCTTGATGGAGCAGTTCGGTCTGGATGGCTTCGAGAGTGAGTATCCATCCGCACTCTCAGGCGGGATGCGCCAGAGGGTCGCGTTCCTGAGGACTGTGCTGGCGGACCAGCAGATGTTCTTGCTGGACGAGCCTTTCGGGGCGCTGGACGCCCTCAATCGGTCCCAAATTCATGAGTGGCTTCTGGGCCTCTGGGAGAGGCTTAACAAAACCATCGTCATGGTGACCCACGACGTTGACGAGGCGATTTTCCTATCAGACCGCGTCTATGTCATGTCTGCTCGACCTGGAACCATGAGACTGGTTGCGAACATCGATCTGCCGAGGCCCCGGTTTCTGGAGATGGTCACGTCGGAAGGGTTCGTGGGCCTGAAAACCGAGCTTCTGTCTGCGATTCGTCAGGAGAGCGGGCCATGAGTATCATCCAAAATGTTCCCGACCCGAGCAAGTCTCGTTGGCGGACCGCCCTGATCAGCGGCGCCATTCACTGGACCCCTGCTATGGGAATCGTCATCGGTCTTCTGAGTCTATGGGAAACTTACGTTCGTATTTTCGATGTCCAGAAATGGTTGCTGCCCGCTCCGTCCGTCATAGCAATAACCATCGGTGAGGATGCCGGTCTGCTGACTCGTCACACTTGGGCGACGGTCGAAGAGATCGTAATCGGATTCGGTCTGGCCCTTATTTGCGGAGTTGGTTTGGCCACGGCAATCGGCTTGTCTCGCACCTTGGAACGCGCGCTGTATCCCTTTGTAATAGCTTCGCAGACGATACCAATCATCGTCATTGCGCCCATGTTGTTGATCTGGGTGGGTTACGGTCTGGCCCCGAAAGTGATCGTCGTTGCGCTGATCAGCTTCTTTCCCATCGTCGTGAACATGGTCGATGGGCTGAAGTCCGTGGACCCGGATGAGGTGTCGCTGATGCAGACATTGGGCGCCAACCGATGGCAGATATTCTTGAAATTACAGACGCCGACTTCTATGCCCCTATTGTTTTCAGGGATGAGAGTCGCGATAGCGGTCAGCGTCATAGGCGCTGTAATCGGGGAATGGGTTGGCTCCAGCGAAGGCTTGGGCTACCTGATGATCAGATCCAAACCTCAATTCCTGACCGAGAGGGTGTTTGCGGCAATCGCAATTCTCTCGGCAATGGGCGTAGGTTTGTTTGCCCTGGTGGGTTTGGCGGAACGGTTGGCGTTGCCGTGGCGGCGCGGCGCCCAGGGCAGGCCGGGCGAAATCTGAATGGATGTGAATCAAAAATGGGAGAGGAACCAGAAATGATACGAAGCAGATTTGTAACGAAACTGTCAGCGTTTGCGATAGCGGCGCTGATGTTGTTGGCCCTGGCGTGTGGTGAAGATGAACCTGACCAGGTGTCAGTTAAGCTCGCGCTCGATTGGTATCCCAATGCCAACCACCTGGGCCTGTATATCGCTCAGGACAAAGGGTACTTTCAAGAAGAGAACCTGGACGTGACTCTGTACACGCCCGTTGACCCCTCTACCGTGCTTCAGACCGTAGGGGCTGGCGAAGACGACTTCGGTATCAGCTATCAGCCGGATGTGCTGCTTGCGAGGGGGCAGGGCGTCCCAGTGGTCTCTGTGGTTGGGATGGTGCAGCACCCACTGAACTCAGTGATGGCGCTACAGTCGTCAGGGATAACCCGCCCCGCCGACTTGGTGGGCAAGAAGGTAGGCTATCCAGGCATACCAACAAATGAACCTTTGTTGGAGACAATGCTGAAATTTGACGGCTCTCAGGGATTGGGGGACGTTGAGCTGGTAAACGTTGGCTTCAACCTCGCAGAATCGTTGATCAGTGGGACGGTGGATGCTGTTGTTGGCGCATACTGGACTCACGAGAGCATCTTGTTGGAGAATCAAGGGCATCCCGTCACCATCTTGAAGATGGAGGAGTGGGGAGTTCCTGACTACTACGAGTTGGTGATCGTGACCAGCGAAAAATACAAAGACGAGAACTCCGACGTGGTCGAGAGGTTCACCCGCGCCATCCAGAAGGGATACGCGGACGCCATCGCTGATCCACAAGCTGGAGTCGATGTCCTGGTAGCGGGCACAGGGGAGGAGATTGACGAAGGGATCGACAGGCCAGGCGCTGACTTGTTGGTGTCGCAGTGGAAAACCTCTCAGGCGAACTTTGGCGAGCAGGACCCAGCTCGCTGGGAAGCGTTCGTGAAATGGATGCAGGACGCCGGACTGCTTTCAACTGACGTCCAGGCAACTGATGCGTTCACCAACGAATACATCAAGTGAGGACCGGTCTATGACAGTCACAGAAGAATTACGAGAGCGGCACTCGGCCCTCTGGGATCGAATGGTCTATCATCCGTTCGTAGTTGAGATGGGTGACGGCACGCTGCCGGGGGAGAAATTCAAACACTACTTTTTGCAGGATTACGTGTTTGTGGCCGACCTGGTGTCCATGACCGCTCAGGGTATTTCGAAGGCTCCAGATTTCGACGCTGCCAGCCGACTGCATTCGTTCCTCACCGGGATTCTCGACCCTGAAAACGACCTGTTTCTGCGAGCCTTTGATGTCCTGGGAGCGTCTGAGGAGGAATACTCCTCGGCAAGCGCATCGCCCACGACCAGAGCCTTTGGGGACTTCCTGGTCAGGACGGGTCTGGAGGGTAGTTTCGAGGACATCATCACCGTCCTGTACGTCACCGAAGGGACGTACCTCGACTGGGGGACTCGCCTGATCTCCGAGGGCAAGAAACCGGAGAACCCAATCTACCAGGAGTGGATAGACATACACGGACCCGCTGTGCTGGGAAGCCTGGTCAAGTGGATGGGTCAATACATAGACCGCGCAGACCTGTCGGCTCGCCGGAGCAAGATTGATGAGAGGTTCCATACCGCATTGCGCTACGAGTGCCTGTTTTGGGATGCGGCGTACAATGAGCGACAACCCTGGCCTGACGAGTAGGGGAGTGATGACTGAGAACGAAGATCGCGTAACAAAAGGCGAGCGTCGAGAGAGCAAACGGCGAAAGCGCTCAAAGATGGGCGTGAGTGGGCAGGGTGTCCGCCAACTTCAGGACATCATCAGACGGCGAAGCCAGGAGATCACCCGCAAGAAAAAGGGCAGGGCGTGATGCGCATTATTCGTTCAACTGTCGCGCTCAATAAATGGAGCAAAGATTCGAAATGTCCAATTCAAAAGTAATCGCCAGGGCGATGACTATCGCAGGGTCGGACTCCGGCGGCGGGGCCGGGATTCAGGCAGACCTCAAGTCCTTCGCCGCCCTGGGAGTCTATGGGACTTCTGCCATCACCGCCATAACCGCTCAGAACACACTGGGCGTCACGGATGTGCTGGAACTTTCGACTTCGTTGATAGAATCGCAAATAGACGCCATCGTGTCAGACATCGGGACCGACGCGGTCAAAACTGGGATGCTCTCAAGCTCCGAGATAATTCAAACGGTTGCCGACAAGATTCGCCAGCACAGATTGACTCCTGTGGTGGTTGACCCTGTGATGGTCGCCAAAGGCGGCGACCGCCTGCTTCAAGAACAGGCCGTGGATGCGCTCAGGAACATTCTGGTCCCACTGGCGACGGTAGTGACTCCCAACGCCCCCGAAGCCGAAGTGCTTACCGGCATGACCATCGTCAATGTGGATGACGCCAAAATCGCGGCGCGGATGCTGGTTGACGAGATCGGCGCGTCGTGCGCCGTGGTCAAGGGTGGCCATCTGGAAGGCCCGGCGACAGATGTGCTGTACGACGGTTCGGAGTTCACACTGTTCAGTCAAGAGCGCATTCCCACCAAGAATACCCACGGGACAGGTTGCACCTTCGCATCTGCGACCGCCGCGGGCCTCGCAAAAGGACTCTCCACTCAGGAAGCCGTGAGCGAAGCGAAAGCCTACGTGACTGCCGCGATTCAAAGCTCCATCGAGATCGGAAGCGGCCACGGCCCGCTGAACCATTTCTATGAACTGTGGAACAAATCGGACTGAATCATCTGACAAAAAGGATTGAGACGTGCCGCTGTACCTGACCGAAGAAAATGTTGACAGTCTGATCACCATAAAAGACGCTGTGGAGTCGGTTGAGACTGGTTTCAAGGCATTGTCTGATGGCCAGGCGTCGAACATCCCGAGACATCGCCTGAGACTGCCCAACGGAGCGCTCAACATAATGTCAGCCGCGATCCCAGCCCTCGGAGTCATGGGCCTGAAGACGTACGGCGTCGGCATGGGACGGCCAAAGTTTCATGTTCAACTGTCCAGCGCTGAAAGTGGAGAGTTGCTTGCGATCATCGAGGCGGCCCGTCTCGGCCAACTGCGCACCGGAGCGGCCAGCGGAGTTGCCTCGAAATACATGGCTCGGGCCGACGCAACGACAGTCGGAATGATCGGAGCAGGAAATCAGGCGGAGACGCAGCTTGAGGCTGTGTGTCACGCGCTTGAGATTTCAAGCGTCAAGGTCTTCAGTCGCACCGCCGACCGCCGAAACGCATTCGCTTCGAAGATGTCTTCAAGCCTGGGCATCGAGATCTCGCCGGTTGAGAACGCGGAGTCCTGCATGGCAGACTCCGACATCCTTCTGGTAATTACCAACACGTCGGAACCTGTGCTGGACGGTCAATGGATTGAGTCTGGGACTCATATTAATGCTGCGGGCGCCAACAGCATCAACCGTCGCGAATTGGATGACGAAGCCGTTCGCAGGTCCTCAATTATCGTCGTTGACGAGATTGATCAGGCGCGGATTGAGTGCGGGGATATCGATCACGCGGTGAACTCGGGATTCGTCCGATGGGAAAATGTGCGCTCGTTGGCGGACGTTATCAGTGGAGTCACTCCAGGCAGGAATTCTGACGACGACATCACGCTATTCGAATCCCAGGGCATCGCTCTGGAGGATATCGCTCTGGCGGCGCGGGTTTACGAGCTTGCGTTGGAACAGAACGTCGGCGCCAAATTCTGAGACAACGAGAACATAACTGGACAACCGACGAATAATCGACAATTTGACCGCTTCGCAAATACTCTAAGGTGAAGGACTACCGGATTATCTCATCGGCGAATCGTTTGATCGAGTCCAACGCGATGTCGCGGTCGGAGACAGACACTGAAAAGATGAGATGGTCGAGGCCCGCCTCTTCATAGCGGCGGACATCATCGGATATCTGGAACATCGCGCCGGAGAGCGGCTGGCGGTTCCCGTCGGGCGTTGACACCGACCTTCCCAGTCGCAGCGACAAAGACAGGG
>JASLRP010000221.1 GCA_030743915.1 SAR202 cluster bacterium
CCTCATTGGCGATGCCCTCAAGGGTCCGCGCTCCGGTGGGAGCGAAAAGTCCTCAAGTTGTGCCTGACCGCCGCTGAGTCGCGCTGGCGCTTCACCGAGACTGGTCTCAGGAGCGCTGAGCATCAGAACGGTTTGAGAGGCTCCAACTCCCATTCCTAATGCCAGTAATTGCTTCTAAAAACCCCGCCTGGGTCTGCGATTGCGCGCGCGCTGGATTCTGGAGTTTGGTGAATTCTTCAAGCCTCTAATTGAGGCAATCCAAACACCGTCCTGAAGGGCTGCAAAGGTCGTCGAAGTGCAAAACTGGCTCCCCATGACGAGCCAGTTTCGGGCTGTCGGTTATGTTACCGACAATCTGAAGCCAACTCTGTTTCACATTCATTCGACATCTGTTTGCCGCATCCTCAGGGTCCCAGGACCCGACTGCGACTCCGTCCGTAGATCCATCTCCAGCGTATCTCTTCTGCTTTCTGGATGCTGTCGTCTGTCCGACAGTATCTTGGAAATTCCCTTAGTTGATTACCGCGTCGACGGCCTGGTCAAGGTTGAGTCGTCCGCCTCCCAGCTCTCCGATGTAATCAGGGTTCTCGGCGTCGATGTTGTCAGCTTTGTTCTTCAGCTTGTTTTTTACCTGGAATGCGGTTAGCGACGGGTCAGCGCTTAGCAATAACGCTGCCCCACCGGACACCATAGGAGCGGCCTGAGACGTTCCGCTCCACCAGGCGAAGACGCCCTCGCCGTAGGCGCTGTATATGTCCACTCCTGGGGCGCTGACTTTTACGTCGCTGCTATAGTTGGAGAAGGACGCCTTCACGTCGTTCTCGTCCACAGCGGCAACTGCTGCCGTGTTACTGAACCTCGCCGGCCAGTTGATGTGATCTGAGCCCTGGTTGCCTGCCGAGGCTACCACCACGACTCCGTGGTTCTTCGCGTAGTCGGTCGCCCATCGCAGAACGCTGGTGCGGCACGTGATACTCAGGCTGACATTGATCACGTCGGCCCCGTTGTCGGTTGCGTACTGGATGGCTTCGGCGACCATATATGACCAACCGTCGCCGTCGGAGTCCTGCACGCGGAGGGGCATTATTTGGGCGTCGGGAGCCACCAGGCTGACGATGCCCGCGACGTGGGTGCCGTGTCCGTAACCTTCATCAATGTAACCGTTGTCGTTGTCGTCGATTCCGTTTTGCTCGTCAGTTGCGTCAGCGTCGTTGTCCACAAAGTCCCAACCGGGAACAATCTTGTCTTTTAGATACCAGTGATTGTTAACTCCGGAGTCAACCACCGCGACTACCACACCGTCGCCAGTGCTGTTCTCGTGGGCTTCCGCGGCCAGTATCTGGCCCATCGAGCTCTGATTCCTGGCGTTGCCGCCGTATATCGTGTCCAGTGTGTCCAGAAGCAACTGCATGAAGTATGCTGCGTCGAACTGGTCGAGAATGCTCTGCATGAACTGGTCCAGGCTGGCAACTGTGAACTGGTCCAACGCTGCGCTTGAGAACTGGTCCAACGCTGCGGCCGTGAACTGGTCCAAAGCCGCCTGGTTGAACTGATCCATCAACGCCGTTGAGAACTGGTCCATGATGGCCGTTGAGAACTGGTCTAGTATTGCGCTCGTGAACTGGTCCAGCATAGCCTGGGTGAACTGGTCAAGTATGGCTGACGAGAACTGATCCATGATGGCCGTTGAGAACTGGTCCAACGCCGCCTGGCTGAACTGGTCTAACGCTGCCGCCTCGAACTGGTCGAGGATGGCCGTGGAGAACTGGTCCATGATCGCTGTTGAGAATTGATCGAGAGCGGCCGTCGTGAACTGATCGAGAACTGCCTGGTTGAACTGATCGAGAGCAGCCGTAGAGAACTGATCGAGTATGGCTTGGCTGAACTGATCCAGGGCTACCGTCGAGAACTGATCGAGCACAGCAGAAGTGAACTGGTCCAGCGCCGCCTGTCCGAACTGGTCGAGTACGGCCTGGCTGAACTGGTCAAGAACTGCCTGACTGAACTGGTCGAGAACAGCCGCCGAGAACTGGTCTAAAGCAGCGGCCGAGAACTGGTCAAGAGCGGCCTGGCTGAACTGATCTAGCGTTGCCTGAGTGAACTGATCGAGCATAGCCTGGCTGAACTGATCCAAAGCCGCAGTCGTGAACTGATCCAGAGACGCCTGGCTGAACTGGTCCAGCGACGCCTGGGTGAACTGATCCATTGTCGCCTGGCTGAATTGGTCAACGTTGGCGCCTTCGAATTGGGACGGGTCTGATACCGCTGACCCGAGTGTGCCCGCTTCAGCCCAGACTACCTGGCCCGAGGCTTCCAAATCATTGGCCTTTTTCTTGGCCCCGTTGGTCTGCCCCACGACGTTGAGCACGTAAACTCTGGTGCCAGGGAAGTGTCGAACTGTCTCGGTGCCAAATTCGGAGTTGATGTCGTTGATATCGACGCCATTCTCTAATTTGGTGATGACGTGAGTGCGGCCACTGCAGCCTGATCCACTCGCCAATGCGGTTGGAGGCTCCGGAGCCACGGAGGTCAAGTTGGCCAGCGGCGACAGAGTCGCCACCAGCATCGCCAGGGCCATCAATCCTGCTATTAATATTTGTTTCATATACGATTTCTTCCCATCCCCACCAATATCAATGGTCAACTGTTGCTCGAGCTTGTTGTCTCGAACCTCAGTCGCTTCGTTGCTAATGCGGCGTAACCAAAACGTATTTGCTTTTCATTAGCATATCGTTGGGAAGCCCTCACAAACTAGCAACTGGTGGACGCCCGTGCTGTCGGCTACCCGACACACATGTAGGCGTTTGGCTCGTAAATCAAGAAATATCGTTCAGGCGTACTTGGTTGTCCTACACGTGCCTGAATTGAGAATCCTTTGGGACAATGGGTTCCATCCCACCCCGTGATGGCACCCGCTTCATCGTAGGTGATGATCAGGTCGTGAGATAACTGTGGTTCTACGTATCGATATGAGTGGTAGCGCCTACGATAATGCGAAATTGAACTCGGCAGGTTCGCGTTACAGCAAAGTAGGGAGCGTCTCGGCGCAGACCGGCGCCGTGCCGGGCATTGAAGACACAATATGAAAAGAGAAGAAAGCCGACGCTCGAACACCGAACACCGGCCATTCAAAGGGGCAGAGTGCGCGAATATGGGGGGGGGTGGAATCAGGAGGTCAGAGGCCCGCCGTGCAATGGCGCACAGGCGCATCGGACCACTCGACAGTCAATTCGATCCTCTTCACCAGTTCCTCAAGCCCGACGCCTTAGGCAAGGCAGTCGTCCACCTCAAGCTCCATCGCCTGGGCGACACTTGTCACTCGATGTCGAAGCCCTGAAGCGTCACGTTCATGTCAGCGTTGGTTATTTCCAGGTCATACATACCGGGTTGGATGCCTGGCACCTGGAAGTCGCCGACGAAGTCAACCTCTGATGTCGCAACCAGTAGGCCTTCCCTGAAGAGTGTCACGACCGTGTGTGATACCTCATCGAGGTTGCCGCCCCGTATGAGTATCTGGCCCTCAAGCTGAATGCCATCATCCGAGTGTTGATGCTCGATGTCCACACATACTTTGTTCTCGGCTTCGTACAATCGGCGTCGTGTTAGGGTTGCGCCACCTCTCACGCCCACGGGTTGAGGTTGCAACTGAGTGTCGAACAGGGGCTGTGCGACCATCTCGTTCTTTACAGGGATTGGCACCTCGGTCGCTGCTAAATCCAGGAGCGACTCTATCCGCGCCTCGCACGGGCCGCAGCCAGCTTCAATGTGGTTCTCCATAAATTGAGTTTGAGATGTGTCCAGGTTTTCGGTCAGGTAGCCTACAACCTGTTTCAGTTTGATCTGGCATTCGTCTGTCATCTTCGCCGCTCCCTGCCGCCGCTCCCAAGACCCCTCAGGGGTGATCGTCAAATCGCTCTTGTTGTTTTCGCTGTCCGACTTGTCATGATTCATTAGTCGATCACCACCGTCATCGAGGTCAACATGTTGACTCTGCCGCTACCCAATTTCCCGGCGTAGCCAGGGTTCAGGGCGTCAATGTCGTCCACACCCGTTATCAGCTTGCTCTCGATCTGAGATGCCGTAAGGGTCTGGTCTGCGCTCAAAACCAGCGCTGCTCCGCCGGCGATCATCGGCGTGGCCTGTGAAGTGCCGCTCCACCAGGCGAACTCGCCATCACCATAGGCGCTATAGATATTCACTCCGGGGGCCGATATGTCCACCTCTGAACCGTAGTTGGAGAAGGGCGCCCTTGTGTCCTGGTCGTCCACCGCTGCCACGGCGATGGAGTAGTTGTTCCGGGCCGGGAAGTGTATGGCTGTGCTGTCTTCATTGCCAGCCGCCGCTACGACGACCACTCCGTTGGCTTCGGCATAGTCAACCGCCCAGTCCAGCACATCTGACGGGCAGACAGTCCCGAGGCTGAGGTTGATAATGTCGGCTCCGTTGTCGGTTGCGTACTGAATGGCTTCGGCGCTCATGAACGACCACCCGCCGCCGTCGGCGTCCTGCACCCTGATGGGCATGATAGTTACGTCGGGAGCCACCAGCGTGACGATGCCTGCCACGTGGGTTCCGTGGCTCCAGCCTTCATCCGCCAGGCCATCGCCGTCGTCGTCGATGCCGTCGTATTCGTCGATGGGGTCCGAGTCCAAGCCGACGTAATCGTAGCCATTGGTTGCGATGTTGTCACGCATGTACCAGTGGTCGCGTATGCCTGTGTCGATGACTGCCACGACGACGCCTGCGCCAGTTCCGTATTGCTGCGCAGCCGCCGCGCTGATCTGGGCCATTGCGTCCTGGTTTCGGGCGTCCGAGCCGTACATCGTGTCCAGGAGTTGTATCTTTAGCTGTTCAAAGAATGCCGGATTGAAGGGCATCATGATGTTCTGAATCAGGCCGTCCAAAACTGCCACTGAGAACTGGTCCAGAGCGGCCTGGGAAAACTGGGCCAGGGCCACCGCGCTGGCATTGTTCAGAGCCGTAGGACTCATATGATTGTTCACAGTGTTGCTGAACTGGTCGAGAATCGCCGTCGAGAACTGGTCCAGGTCCATCTGTGAGAACTTGTCCATCTTCTCAGCTTTGAAGCGTCCGCGGGCTTTGTTGCCGAAATGGTCCAGCATCGACGTTGAGAACTGGTCCAGGGCAGCCAGATTGAACTGCTCCTGCAATAGCTGGTCGAAGTGGTCATTGACGATTGTGTTGAACTGGTCTGTCATGTTGATGGAAAACTGATCAATGGCTGATCGGCTGAATCCATCCAGTGACGCCATATTGAACTGATCGAGCAAGACCATGGAGAACTGGTCCGCGACAGCCATGACGAACTGTTCAAGTGATGCCTGGCTGAACTGGTTTTCAACAATTATGGAGAACCTGTCCAGGGCAGTCTGAGAGAACTGGTCCAGGACGACCACGGAGAACTGGTCAACCGTCGTCGTGCTGAATTCATCAAGGACGGCGCTGCTGAACTGGTCCAGCGCCGCCTGTCCGAACTGGTCAAGAATCGATACGCTGAACTGGTCAAGAATCGTCGTGTTGAACTGGTCCAGCACCGAAGTTCCGAACGGATCCAAGATAGCCGTGCTGAACTGGTCTAACGCCGATATGCTGAACTGGTCCAGCGCCGTTGTCGTGAACTGGTCCAGGACTGTGGCGGTGAACTGGTCCAACGCCGTTTGGGTGAACTGGTCCAGAGCAGACTGGCTGAACTGGTTAACAGTTGTCGTGCTGAACTGACTGATGTTTGCGCTGGAGAACTCGTGAATTATCGCTGTCGAAAAATCGTCAGCGACTGAGTCGAGTCCTCCTGCCTCTGCCCATACCACCTGCTCTGACGAGTTGAGCGCATTGGCCTTGCCCATCGCGCCGGCGGTTTTCCCGACCATCCCCAGCAGATAGATGCTGGTGGGAGGGAAGTCCTGAACGACGTAGGTTTCAAATTCTGCATTGACATCGTCTATGCTGACGCCGTCAACTAGTTTAACCGCTATGTGGGAGTCACCGCCGCATCCGTTTGCGGACACCGGGCTCGCTCCAAAATCGACCAATCCCAGATTGGACAGCGGAGCCAGTGTCGCCACCAGCATCGCCAGGGACAATACTCCCGCCACTAATAACCGTTTCATTTATCTCTACCCATCCCTCTGTTGAGCGACTTTGCTATTTGCCTGTCGAGCCTGATAGAGGCTCTGTGCGCCGCCCGCTCGCCACCTTATGTATTTGTAAGCTGTTGGTATTTCGTTTGTAATTTGTGAGTCTCATCACAATCTAACAGTCGGTGGGTTCGCAGCGCTGTCGGCCAGGCGACACATTCGTGGTCAGATTTCCAATGTGGACAAAACTAGCGTCTAGGCGTAGTTGTTTGTCTGACTTGTGCCTGAGACAAATAATCTAGCGATGCTGTGATTCTACCCCACCACAGGGTGGCACTTGCGTAATTTTAGGTGAGATTCCGGTGACGCAATAACCGTAACAGTACGTATCGACGTATGTGGCAGCGCCTACTATACCGTGATTCTCGACAAGGCATTCGTCAGAAAAGGGCCTAAATCTGTCGTGTTTATGTCAGCTAGAGGACTACATAAGGAAGTGTTAGCAGCAAAATGCCAGTGGAATAGGTGGAGAAGGTATAGCTGTAGTCTTGGAAAATCCCAAGCCAACCGGTGAATCTATGGGTGTGCCAGAATCAGGCCAAACAGAGAGTTGCTGGCGCGGTTCTCTAGGACGAGAAAAGTCGGATGCCTGGTTTATGGTCGGCGTTGAGAGGAGGAGGACGGGTTGATCTCTGGCTTAGAGAGGCAATAGTCCAAACGTCACTAACCGCTAGTGTCGTTGCGCACCAGGGCGCCAGACCGGTCGAGGATCAGTTCGATCCGCTGAACCAGATCTTTGAGCCCAACGCCTTTGGTGAGATAGTCGTCCACCTCAAGTTCTATCGCCTGGATGAACATCCCAACGTTGTCAGTCGCGGTGAGGACGATAACGGGGCAGTCAGAAATCTGACGGATCCACCACAGAACGTCCAAGCCGACCATGTCCGGCAGTCCTAGGTCCAGAATAACAAGGTCAGGGTTGTGAGTTTGGAAGGACTGGAGACCCTCTTTGCCACTGTAGGCGACAACCGTCCTGTATCCCTTCTGGGACACGGCCATCTCGGTGATCTCCAGAAAATCGGGGTCATCCTCTATCATCAGCACCAGCGGTCTCATATAGGCGGTCATCTGAATAACTCCAACGCAGTCGCAGCCCTGAAATCTGGTGGCCCACACTGCGATAACTGAGGCGGCACGCGCGGCTCCGGTCCCCACGACCTGAACCACATGGCGCTCATGCTCAGACTATGCCCCGCCCACTTCTCGCTGGAAGCGTTGCGCTGATTAAATAGGGTGATTCAATATACCATTCGTTAACTAAATGGTGTCAATATACTTAGTGAAAAACTTACCATTTCCAAATGATTAACTAACACTTATTTTCAGTCTAATTCTCACCGGAAATTACTCAAGATGGATGCGATTGAATCAGACGTCATTTCATCCCGAATTGGCGTAATTATGTATGAAATCAACTGTTGATTCAACGCGGGAAAAGGTCTGGATCTGAGGAGGTTTGATTCCTGACGCGCTTGTCCACAGCCGCCAAAGAATCGCGTGGTTGAACGATGTCGGTCAATACACAGGCATCAGAAACATTGTTCGTGGTCCAGGTCCACTGGTGTTTGGGGAGTGGGTCCTGAGTTGTTGGAAGGAGCGAATCGGATTGTTCGCTCCGGATGGCTGGAAATGCTGAGGAGATTCAGGGTGGATTTAGCGTTAGCTGATCTGCTTACGAAATAGGCCCTTGAAGATGAATTTTGTCATCTCTTTTTGTGTGAGTCTAAATGAATGGCTTATGGCCATCAATTCGTCCATACGCGCCGATTTATCCGCCAGTTCCTCCTGCGTAAGTTCTTCGCCCTGTATAAGGGATTTTATGGCGTACGCTCGTATTTTCACCAGGTGCTCAACGAAGTTTTCTCCGGAGCCTTTGGACGTTGCATTAATCATGGTTGCCTCCTGCGTATTTTCAATAACGCTGACTGGGTAAGTTAAGAATAATCCTGCTGGGAGTTTTGGGCCTGATCCCAACCTGACAAAATGAGCGCCAGTTCCTGACATTCGGCTCTGATCGGGAATTTTGGAAACAACAACGCGTAATTGGGCGCAGTCAAAATCCCTGAACAGACGATGATGAGACGGGAATCGACGTCTACATCCAGGAGGTCTTTATCCTTATGATTACTGTGAACCATTGCCAATCCTGTGGCTCTGGTTGTCTTCGGCGACCATTCGCGCGGAATGCGCCAGCGTATCAAGGTTTAAGCTGAATTCTGAGATCGTGGCCTGGAGTTGCGCGTAAGTTTCCTGCGCCCCCTGTAGATTCTGTATGTGAGACTGGAACAGGCTGTTCAGCGCGGAAAGTTCGCGCATTCGCTGTTCGAGACGTTCGGTGGCTTTATCCACCATGTGTTCGAGGTTCTGTTGATACTGGCGGTTCTGGAGCTTCAATGACCGCCGCTCCAACGCCTTCTCAATTCTGGTAGCCAGTTCGTCCAGGTCGACTGGTTTGGTGATGTAGTCGTAGGCCCCTTTCCTCATGGCATCGACAGCGGTAGTCGTGTCGATGATGGAACTCATCATTATGATTGCCATGTCCGGATACTCGCTGACCAGTTGAGGGAGCAGGTCTATGCCGTTCCTCCCGGGCATCATGATATCCATGATCGCCAGCTCAAATTCGCCCAGACGCAAAATCTCGACGGCCTGGTCAGCGTCCTGCGCGGACGAGTACTCATGCCCTGAGCGAATCAGGAAACTCTGCACCATCTCTCGTATGTGTCTGTTGTCGTCAATGATTAAGACGCGAATCGTTCGTTCAGGCGTTCGTTCGAGATTCATAACAGCACGCTCAATTCATCT
>JASLRP010000222.1 GCA_030743915.1 SAR202 cluster bacterium
TTCAGCCCTCCCATAGAGGTGTGGCAGGACCCGATACCCGACGGATACGGCGCGGGGATGACATTCTTTCGCACTTTCAGCGAAATGTTTGATTTACTGACCAACTCCGGTTTCTCGATTGAGCGCGTGCTGGAACCATTCCCCCACTACTTGAGCGACGAAATGGACGGCGGCAGTTCAGGGTCTCCTTACGTCGGTTCATACTGGGAGTCAAGCCGCGAGCGGTTGTCGAAAATGCCCTTCGCCATAGTGTATCTGGCACGGAAAAAGGCGTGAGGGCGCCAAAAGCATCATGGATCGTGACCCTCGCGTTTGTGTCAATTCTATTGACTGCGTGCGGTCAAAACTCTGACAGTCCACCGGGCCCATCGTTAGCGGCGCCCACATCAACGGTTTCGCCAGTTATGCCAACAGCGACCCCGAGTCCTCCCATCGCCGCAGCAATGCAATCGACGCCAACGATTCAACCTAGCCCAATACCGACGACGACACCGGCGCCTTTGCCGACGGCAACCACCGAACCTCCGACACGGACACCATTGCCGACTATAACTTCAACTCCGACGCCGAGGGCCACGGCTACTGCAACTCCACTCCCAACGGCCACATGGACCCCACTCCCAAGCCCGACGCCGATTCCAACTCTCGAGCCTGTTAGCCAGGGAACGCCTGTAGCCAATCTCCGGCCATTCAAACCGAATGCCTGGACCGCGCCGATGGTCATCGCATCCAGCAAGGGCGTGAGAGACACGACGAGCATCACCCAGGGTCAAGGGTCATTTTTGAGTTGGGCAATCGACAATCCAGCTAAGACAGATATTGACCAACTGTTCTACGTCGATGTCCTGCTCAATGGAGTGGTTCTGGATAGATGGATCAGCGACGGTCTCAGGTCCGACCGCTCCGGCGCGTTCACCGATTGGGACAGACTGGAGGATCTGGCGGGGATAGAACCAGGCGAACACGCTTTGACGCTGGTCGTGGACTCGACCGATCTGGTAGCTGAGATTGACGAGTCCGACAATGTCTTCCAGACGAAATTGGTAGTTCTCCCTGCGCCAGAACCGGAAGATCAACCGCTCCAACCGGCTCGCCTACCCGATTTGGCTCCGATTGTGCCTCCAGGCTGGCCGGCCCCGATAATTGCGTCCGCATATTCCGGCGCCGAGCTTGAGGGGCCTTTGTCCGTGAAGGCGCTGAGCTATATTCGTTACGCCATCGAAAATCAAGGGTTGGCCTCCGCGCCAGAAAACGTGCACACTCAGCTTTACTTCGATGGCACACTGGTGAGCAAAGAGTTCTGGTCAGGGGCGATTGTTGGCAACCCGGTAACGCGCAGTGAATGGGACGGGCTGAGTGATGTTGTGACGGTTACGCCCGGTGAGCACACTCTCAGACTTCTCGTTGACCCTCACAATCTGATAACCGAGTCCGACGAAACCAACAACAGCTACGAAGTGACGCTCCGATGGGACAGTGGTGAAGCGCCAGCCTTGCAGGTTGCTCTGCCGACTCCAATCCCTGATCTGCCAGACCCTCCTTTGCTGCCGAACCTCGTCCCAGGCCTGAGATTCGGCTGGGATGGCGCGTTGATCGCTTCAAATCGCCAGGACACATACGAAGACGGCCAACTCATCATCGGCGAGCCGGTGTATATCGACATGGTCGTTCGTAACGAAAGCTCTGTTGAACTGGTTGACCCCTATCAGGTCCTTCTGTACTTCGATGACACTCTGGTAAAAACGCTGGATGTCGAAGATGGCACGCCTGCTGGTTCTATCCAGTGGTGGCCGGATTGGGACGAACTGACGAGAGAAATCGAACCGACAGAAGGCGTTCACATTTTGAGGATGGAAATTGACAGGGCAAATCGAATCCCAGAGCTTGACGAGTCAGATAACACCTATGTCAAAGAGTTCGAGTGGCGCCGTGTCAGGGTTCCACCCGACCCACTTGGGTCGTATTCCGACGACGACGTGAGCAACTTTCTTTCGCCACTCCGAGAGTTGGTGGACTCTGACCAGATCGTCGTCGATGCGGACGACCCTGCGCTGGCCGATGAGGTGTTGGGCGTAGCCGCAGCGGGCTACCATCTTTTGACTGGAAAACGAATAATCGACCAGGAGGTCGATGTATCATTGCTCACTCATCAAGGATTCATCGACTGGCTGGACGACAGCTGCGCAGAAGACTACATCGTCAAGGACCCGGTTCAGTACCAGGGCATCCGTGATGAATGTGAGCGAGCCAAGTCCGAATTCCTCGGCTTCACGACGATCCGAGAAAACCGGATTGCCGTGGTCGTGGACGCTGAACGCAAACCTGCCGCCGTCATCAACACGCTGGCCCACGAGTTAGGCCATATGAATCAACATCTGGTGAATCCCGAACAGTCGGAGGCCACACGGTCGTTCTTCTTGCAGGGAATTCTGGAGGCGGAAGCCCAGCAGTTTCAACGCTCATTTTGGCTGGCGTTGGAGGAATGGACCGGCCTGTCTCTGCTCGCGTACCCGGACCACTCCGGGTTCCACAGCGTCATCAATCAGAATCTCGAATTCAAGTTGCGCGACCTCGCCTCGGATGAACATTCGCTGGGATTCATGATTCAGTGGCTGGCCGTGTTGGATGATCCATTGCTCTCTGACCTGAGAACGCAATTGCTATCCGATGGAGCGCTGAATCTGGAGTCTTCAATCAGGCTGCACGAGTATTTTTTCGCTATGCCGGGAGAGGTGATTCCAGCCTACGTGGACGCTCGAATGCAGTCATTGTCGGCGTATCTGGACACGATCGAGGCTATCGCAACCTCTCGCCTTGTTCTTGACATGAACCCGGATACAGAAGGTGTGGCAAAGCTTCGAGCGGTGGGGTTATTGACTCCCTAGATTTCAAATTCCAGGGCGTCAGGCAGGCTCTACCCGCCTCCGACCGCGCGGACTATCTCCAGTTTATCGCCGTCCTCCAGCGTCACCCCTTGCATCTCGTTTTTGCGAATGATGTCGCCGTTGTAGGCGATTGCGATTGCTCGCTGGGTGATGCCAAGGGATTCCAAGTAGTCCGCCAGGTTCTGCGGGCCGTCCAGGTCTTTTGGTTTTCCATTGACAGTAAGAGTAATCATTGTCATCCAGACCTCATTGGGCCTAAGCGTCGCTTCGATTGGACATTAAGGACAGTAACAATTGAGCCGCGGACTTTGGGTCGGGCCTGCGGGATATTGCTGTGATCACTGCCGCGCCATTTGCGCCTGCGGATGTCACTTGTTGGATGTTGGTTTCATCAACCCCGCCTATGGCCAGAATCGGAACATCGGTGGCATCCCGTATCTCGGAGATCAATTCCGGGCCCGCGGTCACGCCTCCTGGATGCGAACCGGTGGGAAATATCGTTCCAACCACCAGGAAGTCCGCTCCGTCCCATGTCGCGATCTTCGCGCTCTCAAGGCTGTGGACCGAACGACCGAGCATCAACGAGTTTCCAGCAATCCGACGAACGTCTCTAATCTTGATGCCTTCTTCGCCCAACTGCACGCCATCTGCGCCGCTCAACATCGCGATGTCAATACGATCATTAACGATAAACAGGGCCTTGCCCGTCGTTATCTTGCGAAGTCGGAATGCCCAATTCAGCAGATGACCTCCAGGCAGGTCCCGCTCTCTGAGTTGGACCATATTGACTCCGCCATCAACCGCCGCCTCCACAATTACATCCAGTGGCCTGCCTCCGGTCTGCTCTCGATTTGTCACGAAACAGAGCGTGGGATCAGGCAGCGTGCTTGCCAATCTCTAGTTGCCTGCGGCGGACGCCACGCCCGTCGCGGGGCTGCTGGGAACTGCGGATTCTCGTTTGGCGATTCGGCCTGCTATATTTGCTTTTCGTCCGGCCTCAACGCCCAATTTGAACGCTTCGCCCATGAGAGCCGGGTCTGCGGCCTGGGCGATCGCCGTGTTGACCAGGACTGCGTCCGCGCCTGCCTCCAACACCATCGACGCCTCGGAAGGAACGCCCAACCCGGCATCCACGACCACCGGGACGTTGGATTGAGCGATTATCATCTTGATCTCGTCGAAAGTCTGAACCCCCTGACCTGACCCGATGGTCGATCCCAGAGGCATGACTGTCGCGCAGCCAAGTTCCTCCAGTTTCATCGCCAGGACGGCATCCGCATGGATGTAAGGAAGCACAGTGTAGCCTTCATCCAAGAGTTGGCGAGCGGCTTCGTAGGTCCCGATGGGGTCTGGCAGAAGGTGTTCCGCGTAGGGGATAACTTCGAGTTTTATCCAGTCAGAACCGGTCACTTCACGGGCCAGATGCGCAGTGAAAACCGCTTCCTCAGCGGTCTTGCAGCCTGCGGTATTGGGCAGAATCTGGTACTTATCCCAATCGAAATAGTCCAGGATGTTTTTCTCGTCGAGGTTGTCCAGATCGAGCCTGCGAATCGCCACGGTTATGATCTGCGCTCCAGACGCTTCGATAGAAGCGACCATTTCCTCGTTGCTTCGATGTCGGCCGGTGCCGACCATTAGCCTTGAACCGAACTCTTTTCCGCCTATGACTAACGGATCGTTCATCTTGACCTCTCCTGGCTTCATGTGACAAAAATAAAACCGCTGACTATGTCAGCGGCTATCGAATCACCTAAAGGTCATCCCTGCGCTGGCATTATCCAGATCAGGTAATCTCGGTCGGTGGCGACTAACGGGCCACCCTCTCAGCCTGGCTTGCCCAAGCTCCCAGATACGTAATGCGGTTTGTAACCTACTCAGATTATCTCACAGGATGTGAAAAGTCAACGATGCCAGAGGCGGTTCAGTCAGTCCGTCGCAGCAACATTTCAGGCGTGGGGCGCCAGCAAGATCATTGTGGATGGAACAATATCACCGTCGGTGTCGTCAGTATTAGTGAGTCCGTTGAAATCGGACGCGGGCAAACGAGTAACAACCTTGTACAGTCGAGGTGATTGGACTATGATTCGGCACATGAAAATTACAACACTGATATTGGTTCTGGCGTTGGTTGCAGCGTTCGGGGTGGTCGCGTGCGGCTCAGCCTCAGACGAAGACAGCGCTTTCTCGCTGGAATCTTCGGCGGGTTATACCCAGGCCGCTGGTGGTATAACGCCGCCCATGGCCCCTGCCCCAGCGCCGAGGCCCGCCCCGGCTATGGCCGCCCCCGCGCCGCCGCCAACTGTCGAGCGAGGCGAGTCGGCTGTGTCAGGGAACGCCGGGATTCCTGGGCCCCCGGGAGCTCCTGGGCCAACCAGTCTCCAGGTCAAAACTAGCTCCGCCGCTTTTGACGCCAATGATGAAGAGTCACCCACCCAACCAGGCGGCGGCCAACAGGCGCAAACGGCATCTCAACGCAGGATCATCATTCGCACGGTGGACATGCAATTGGTGGTGCCAAGCGTCGCGACCAGTCTGGACGAAATCTCTGATCTGGCGAAGCGGTTCGAGGGTTGGGTAGTTTCGTCCGACCGCAGCCTGACTCATCGCGGCTCAATCTCGATCCGCGTTCCATCCGATCAGCTTGACGATGTGATTTTGCTGCTTCGTGGCATGGCTGAAGAGGTGGAGTCCGAGGTTTCAACGAGCCAGGATGTCACCGACGAGTACGTTGATCTCCAGTCGAGACTCACTAACCAGCGGGCCACTGAGACCGCCCTGCTGAGGCTTTTGGACCGCGCTCAGTCCGTCGAGGCGGCGCTCAGCGTGCAGAAGGAACTGACAAACGTTCAGGAGGAAATCGAACGCATGCAGGGGCGGATCAAGCTCCTGGAAGAGACTTCCGCTTTTTCGCTGGTGACCGTTCGATTGAAACTGGCCCCTACCGAGATGCTAGTGGACGCCGGCGATGACCAGACGGTGAGTATCCGAATACCTGCTCGGTTCCGCGCAACGTTCGAGCCGCCAGAAGGCATTGATGAGTTCAGCTTCACCTGGGATTTCGGCGATGGCTCTGAGCCAGTTTTCAGCAGCCGAACGGCTCCGACCATTGAGGAGGGCAAGCGGGTCACCGCCACCATCACTCACTTCTACTCCGACGTGAAGAACTCCCCATACATCGTGGAGGTCGAGATGGACGGCTCCGGCGAGACCGGAGTGACCGAAGGCAGCGACATTCTGATAGTGACAGTCACAGACATCCCGACCGTCGAGGTTTTCGCAGGCGAGGGCTTCGTGGTTGACCAGGGCGAGGACGCAGAGTTCTCTGGCTCCTTCACGCGCCCAGAAGGTCTCACCAACGTAAACTACAAATGGGATTTCGGTGACGGCACTGCACCCGAAACAGGCCCGGTACCCGAGGCAGCAACCAGAATCGACACAACTCACAGTTACAAAGATTTCCGCCCGTTCCCCTATCAGGCGGTCTTGACGATCACTGCTGACAGTGAAGTCGGTGAGGTCGAGGTTGAAAGCAACCTGACCGTCGTTGTCCGTGAAAAACCTGCCTGGACCGTAGCTGGTTGGGATGCTGGAGACACGGGAAGAACCGCAGTTCGCACTCTTTCAGCCGTCGGGGCTGGTCTTGCAACTGCCGCTATCTGGGCGGGCATCTTCAGTCCGATATGGCTCGTCCTCCTGGGCCTGGTGTTTGTGGGGCGAGGGCGCTGGAAGAACCGTTCCGGAAAGAATACGGAGTCAGACACTGACGAGATCGAGGAGTAAATAATTCCGATTTCGTAGCTAGCAGAATTCAGGGGTGGTCGTTCTAGGGGAACGACCACCCCTGTCTTGATATTCACATGAGATTTTCAACGGGAGGGTCACTTGGAACTGGTCCGACATTTCACGGCGACCGCGTTTGTCGTTCACGATGGCAGCGTGGCCTTGCATTGGCACCAGAAGGTCAAAGCTTGGCTACCCCCAGGTGGTCACATTGAGCCAAACGAGGACCCGGTCCAGGCAGTCCTGCGCGAAATTCTGGAGGAAACCGCCCTGAAATGCGAGGTCGTGCCCACGGGGGAGACACTGAATCTTGAGTACCCGACTCATGTGGACGCTCCCTACACTATCATGATCGAAGACATCCACGACCCGGTTCAGGGCTTCCACCATCATATCGACATGATCTACTTCTGCCGCCCGGTTGTGCCAGTGAAGGGCATCAGTGATGGCTGGCTGTGGGTCACAAAGCACCAACTATTGAACAACAACGCTCTGACCCTGACTGACGGGTCAAAAAAATCACCACCCGAGGATGTTAGAACGCTGGGCGTCAGGGCCATCGACTTCCTTTCAGATTCGTAGCCCGATTCTGAATAATGGACTCGCAGGCCCGGAGCGCTTTTGATTGACGAGCGCTGCGCTCAATCATATAATTGCGCCCAACTCCTCGTTGTCCAGGGCAACAAAACTCGCTTCCAAGAGAAATGTGCAACACCATGAATCCTCTCGACACTGCTCAAGTGGGCACAACCGCGCTCAAAGTGACCAGACTTGGCCTCGGAGGCGCCCCATTAGGCGGTCTCTTCACAGATGTGGAGGTTCCAACAGCCCTATCCACGGTGGCAAAAGGCCATGAGGTGGGCATCCGATATTTTGATACTGCCCCTCTCTACGGCCACGGCAAAAGTGAGACGTACGTCGGGCAGGCGCTTCAGGCGTTTCCCAGGGACCAGTTCGTTCTGTCATCCAAGGTGGGACGGGTGCTCGATCCCGTTGACCGACAACCTGACACCGACACCTACGTCGCCCTGCCGCCCTTCGAAGCGGTCTTCGATTACTCTCGCGATGGAATTTTGAGGTCGTTGGAGGAGAGTCTGCAACGCTTGGGGTTGGACCGAATCGATATCGCGTTCATCCACGACCCGGACGACCATCACGAGCAGGCCATCAACGAGGCGTTCCCGACGCTGGCCGATCTGCGCTCGCAGGGCGTAATCTCGGCCATCGGCGCAGGCATGAACCAGTGGGAGGCGCTATCCCAATTCGCCCGTGAGGGAGATTTCGACTGTTTCCTTCTGGCAGGACGCTACACCCTTCTGGACTACTCCGGATTGGACGATCTGTTGCCGTTGTGCGAAGAAAAGCAGATCAGCATCATGCTAGGCGGACCATACAACAGCGGAATCCTGGCATCTGACCTCCAACCCGGAGCCACGTACTTCTATCAGGAAGCTCCGGCTGATGTGTTGGACAAGGCCCGTCAGATCAAGTCCGTGTGCGATCGACACGACGTGCCGCTGAAAGCCGCAGCGCTGCAATTCGGATTGGCTCATCCCGCAGCTGCCGCGACGATTCCAGGAGCGCGTTCTCCTCAAGAGGTAGAGGAGAACATTCAGATGGCCAGCTATTCAATCCCCGCCGATCTGTGGTCCGAACTCAGACATGAGGGCTATCTTCCCGAATACGCCCCTGTTCCCACCGACTAACACTTCAATCAAGAGGTCCCAAATTATGCGCTCATTCGCAATGACGCTCGGGCTCAAGAATGAACCAGACCTGATCGCCAAGTATAAAGAATACCATCGGAATGTCTGGCCAGAGGTCACTTCAGGACTCAGGAGTATCGGCATCACCAAGATGAAGATATTCCTGCTGGGCACGACGATGTTCATGTATCTGGAAGCGCCCGACGATTTTGACCTGGCTGCAGATTTTGTGAATTACCAGAATTCCGAAAAAGCCGCCGAGTGGGACGCCATGATGCGCGACTTCCAGGAACGTGTCCCCGATGCCGCAGAGGGCGAATGGTGGGCAGGCATGGAGGAAGTTTTCGATATCGACTGGTTCCCGTCAGACGATTGAAGGAATGAATCGAATGGCCAACTCGTCATCTCCAATCGACATTGGCATTGTGGATAGCCATCACCATTTCTGGGATATTGCGGAGATGGTGTATCCCTGGATGCCGCCTGGAGAGAGCATCATTCGACGGAACTATCTCCCGTCGGACCTTGCTCCCAACCTCGAAGCCGCGGGCGTGACTCGCACCGTTGTGATTCAAGCGAACCAGACTCAGGACGAGGCTAAATTTCTTCTCGACCTGGCGGATGCAACAGATTTCGTGGCGGGCGTCGTCGTCTGGGCGGACCTACAGGCGCCAGATATTGGGCATGTGTTGGACGATCTGTTGAGACGGGAAAAACTGGTTGGCGTCAGGCACCAGGTGGAGGACGACCCTGACGACGACTGGCTAGTACGTGGGTCCTCGATTCGAGGCTTGAAGATGCTGGCCGAACGGGGTCTGACATATGATGTGCTGGTGAAGCCGCGCCATCTCAGCCGGGTTCCTGTTTTGGCGGACAAAGTTCCCAATCTCCGTATGGTGATTGATCATATAGCCAAACCGCCGATTGCAGATGACATAATTGAGCCGTGGGCGACCGATATTGCCCTCGTCGCTGAAATCCCTGGCATCCACTGCAAGATTTCTGGCATGGTAACAGAGGCGGACCATGCCACCTGGACTACGGATCACCTCAAGCCATACGTCTCCCACGTCGTGAAATCATTCGGATTCGAGCGAATAATGTTTGGCAGCGACTGGCCCGTATGCCTTTTGGCCGCAAGCTATCAACAGGCGATGGAAGCGGCGATGGAAACCGTTGGACCGATGTCCGACGCTCAACGAGTCGATTTTCTGGCAGGGAATGCGTCCCGGTTCTACAGACTCCCTGCCTAAAGTTCTATCGAACAAACCTGAAATCATTTGATGGAGAGCACAATTGCCTACAGTACAGTCTGACAAACTGACCCACATTGCCGCCACGCTCCTGAAAGGCGCTGGAGCCAGTGACGAAGAGGCGTCTATCGTATCCCGACATTCCATTGGCGCGAACCTCGCTGGTCACGATTCCCACGGAATAATCGCGATCCCGACCTATATTGACCGCGTCAAGCGAGGGCATATCGTCCCTGGGGCGCCATACGAGGTGACCCGCGAGTCCTCGAATTCCACCGTGGTTGACGGCCACTGGGGGTTCGGGTACGTGGTGTCGGAAAGGCTGATGGCCACGACCATCGAAAAAGCCCGGACAGGCAGCGTTGCCGCCGCCACGGTTTTCCGTCAAAGCCACGTGGGCCGTGTAGCCGACTACCCGATGATGGCCGCTGAAGCAGGGATGATCGGTATCATGACTGCGGACTCTGGCAGGTCGTCGAAGTCCGTCGTGCCCTTCGGAGGCCGCGAACCTCGGCTCGGCACGAATCCCATCTGCATCGCCATGCCATCCAATCTCCCTGGCCCGTTGTTCATCGACATGGCGACCTCCGCGGTCGCCGCGGGCAAGCTGGGAGTCGCGGTGGCCAGAGGATCGTCCATTCCCGAAGGCTGGCTGCTGGACTCTGAGGGCAACCCCACAACTGATCCCACCGCGCTCAGGAACGGCGGCGCGGTGTTGCCTCTGGGCGGGCCTGAAGGACACAAGGGATACGGCCTGTCGGTTATGGTGGAGATCCTCTCAGGTATTCTGACTGGTCTGGGCTTCGGTCACGATCCATCGGGGCGCCACAACGATGGTTGCTTCATGGCCGTGTTCAACGTCGAAGCATTCAGGCCGCTTGAGGAATTCAAAAACGAAGTGACAGAATTCGCTCAGTACCTGAAAAGCTCCCCAGTGGCTGAGGGATTCGATGAAGTGTACTATCCCGGCGAATTGGAGCATCTCCGCACGCAGAAACTCTTGGAAGTGGGCATCTTCGTCGAGGACGCAACTTGGGCCAGGCTAACAGAGCTTGGGGAGGAGTATGGTGTCGCAGCGGAGCTTTCGCTTTAGCGATTACCACTCGTCGAAACATACTGCCGCATCAGATGTTGTAGCAGGCCGCCATGTGCCCGGAACCCATGTCCTCTAGGGATGGGTGATCGTCGTCGCGGCACCGGTCTGTGGCGACGGGGCAGCGGTCATAAAACCGGCAGCGTGGGAGCGGGTCTATAGGCATCGACACTCCGCCGGAAATTTCGACGACCTTGCGCTTTTGCCCCGGGTCTGGAATCGGCACTGCCGACAGCAGAGCCTTTGTGTACGGGTGCAGCGGGTTGTGCAGGACCTCTTCGGTCTCGCCTGTCTCCACAATCTTGCCCAGATACATCACGGCGATACGGTTGCACATGTATCGGGCGACAGCCAGATCGTGAGTAATGTAGAGGTAGGTGACGCCTAATCGGTCAGCCAGGCTTTCCATCAGGCCCATAATACCGGTCCGTATGGACACATCAAGCATGGATGTCGGTTCGTCCGCGACCACGAAGGTTGGGTCGATCACCAGCGCTCTGGCGATCGCTATTCTCTGTCGCTGTCCCCCGGACAATTCGTGAGGATACCGGAACAGGAATGTTCTGGGAGGCGTCAGGCCCACCAGTTCAAGGATTTCTGAAACTCGCTCAAGCCTCTCCATCGGGCCGCCAACTTTTTGCACCGATAGCGGTTCTGCGACCGTGTCGAATATCGTTCGGCGGGGGTTCATGGACTCGTATGGGTCCTGGAATATCATCTGCGCGCGCCGCCGAAACCTTTTGAGGTCGCGTCCTTTCAGTTTGGCAATATCCGTCGCGTCGCCGTCTTCGTTGAAGAATATGCTGCCTTCGGTGGGGTCGGTAAGCTTAACCAGCAATTTGCCTGTGGTGGTTTTGCCGCACCCCGATTCGCCAACCAACCCAAAACTTTCACCTTGAGCCAACTCAAATGAAACGCCATCGACGGCATGAATGAAACTGTTGTTTCGAGACAAGAACCCGGTCGCCACAGGGTAACGTTTGGTGAGACCGTCCACCCGCACCAGCGGTTCATCGGTCATTGGGTGGTTTCTTCCGGTTTCAGGCACAGTAGTCAATCGAAATGTCCCAAAATCAGTGTTACAGCGGATTCCAACACGCGGCCCAATGGCCGTCGCGATCAACGATTGGCGGTTCTTCAGTCCGGCACTGGTCCGTGGCGTAAGCGCAACGGGGGTTGAATCGACAGCCTTCCGGTGGATCAGTCAAATCGGGCGGCTCACCGGGCAGAGTGAGCAGGTCATGCTTCTCGCCGGTGATGCTCGGAAACGCCGACATAAGCGCCGACGAGTACGGATGGATCGGATGGCTGAACACCTCAGAGGTGGCCCCAAACTCCACGATCTTGCCCGCGTACATAACGCCCATGACGTCGCTCACTTCGGCGATAACGGCCATGTCGTGGGAAATATAGATCATGCTCATGTTCAGGCGGGTTTGAATCTCTCTAAGCTCGCGAAGAATCCGGTCCTGCACAATAACATCAAGCGCGGTGGTCGGTTCATCCGCGATCACCAGGTCAGGCTCACATGCCAAGGCCATCGCGATTATTGCCCGCTGCTTCATGCCCCGCTGTACTCGTGAGGATACCTTGAGATGAATCCGGGATCGAGACTGACAAGTTCGAACAGTTCTTCCACGCGTTTCAGCGCTTCATCTCGCGTGTAGCGCTCGTGAACTTCCAGAGCTTCGATGATCTGGTCCCCCACCCGATACACGGGATCGAGAGAGTTCATCGCGGCCTGGAATACCATTGAAATGCGGTTCCATCTCAACGGCCTCATCTCATCTTCATTGAGTAGGACGAGATCAATACCGCCGAGATTCACCTGGCCGCCGATTATGTTCGCGTTATCAGGCAGGAGCTTCAATAGAGAGATCGCTATCGACGACTTGCCACATCCGGACTCTCCAACAAGGCCCAGCGACTGACCTCGTTTGATCGAAAACGAAACGCCGTCCACGGCTTTGACCATCCCGGCGCTGGTTGTATAGTGCATGGTGAGGTCTTCCACCGACAACACATCCGGACTTTCCACGTTGGTCATGACCTTCTCAGCCTGGGATTTACGACTTCATCCAGTGAGCGACCGACCAGGTAAAAGGACGAACACAGCAGCGTTATCGAAATGCTGGCCGGGAAGATCAACCACCATGTCTTGCCGACCTGAAGCAGATAGCCCGCCGACTCGGTGACGTGAATCATCAATCCCCAACTCATCCTGACGTCCAACAGACCAAGGAACGAGAGAATCGCCTCAGAGAATATGGCGTTGGTCACTGTGAACATCATGTAAAGGAATGAAAGCGGAAGCAGATTCGGGACGATATGAATGAATATTATGTGGAACGGGCCGCCGCCCGCCGTTCTTGCCGACTCGATATAGGGTTTGACCGTCACTGACAGCGCCTGAGACCTCAGCACAACGCCGGTGCCACCAAACCCAGACAGAACGCCGATGATGATTGCCAGTTCGAAATGCTCGACGCCGACCAATGCGCTCAATACCACCAACACGGATATCACCGGCATCATTATCATGATATCTGCCAGCCGCATAAGGAGCATATCAATCAGACCGCCAAAGTAGGCGGAAACGGCGCCCACCGCCGTTCCTATGGTCACAGTCACGATGGCGGCAACCAGTCCCAGCATGAACTCTGAACGCGTGCTGAACATTATTTGACTCAGAACATCGCGCCCCAGCGGATCAGTTCCCAGAAGGTGCTTCAGGCTGGGAGGCGCTGGCTGTCGAGTTTCGTCGAAAGCGTAGCCGATCACCGGATCGTAGGTGCGTTCATCCCACACTGTGCTCATCAAGACGGGATGTGCCGCCGCAATCAGCGCGTAGAACACTATTATGCCCAGGCCGACCAGACCAATCCTGGTCTGAACGAAGAGACTCCAGTTCTGACTCAATGCACGGACCCAGAGGCCGATTCGTGCCTGTCTGAGCGAAGGAGGAGCGGTTTGGGGCGCGAATTCTACAGCCATCAGTACCTGATCCTTGGGTCAAGATATACATACAATATGTCTGCTGCCAGATGAGCTATGAGAACGAAAATTCCAACGAAGACGAATGCGCCCACCGCCAGGGGCAGGTCCTCCGATAGGGATGCCGATACCAACGTTCGACCCATTCCAGGCCACGAAAACACCGTTTCGATTATCACGCCGCCGTCCACTGCAAACGCAAGGCTGAACACAAAGCTGGTCACCACTGGCAGCAAGGCGTTTCGGGCAACGTGTCTGTCGCGCACCGATTTGTCTGACAAGCCTTTTGCTCTGGCGGCCAGAACGTAGTCCTCGCGCATCGTCTCGAGCATCGAGTTTCGGGTCAACAGCATCGTTCCTGCAAAAGAGATCAGCGTCAGAGTCGCCACCGGCAGGACCATGTGCCTGGCGATGTCCCAGGCAAGATAACCGTTATTGGTCAGGTTCCAAAATCCCAACATAACCAGAGTCGAGATCAATATCGACCCGAGCCTGATGTAGTTTCCATATCGCAGACGCATCTTCGTGGATACGATGAACGTGGCGGCCACGACAATCGACACAAAAATCGCCGAGAAGATCATTCTATTGAATACCGTATTCGCGTCGATATCAGCGCTGCGCCACAGGAGAGGGTCCAAGAACTTTCCGATGGGGAACCAGCCTGCTTTGAATGCGAACAACCAGATCATCATCAGCCCGAACCAGGGGGTGAACACGGTGTATAGCGTGACGCCGCCCAAGGTGGACCCATATTCGGTCCATCCACCTCGCTTCCAGGCGATAATCTTGCCTAAGCCAAATCCGAGGTAAAAGGATATGACGGCAGCGGTCACGAACAGCACCAGAGTTCTGGGCAGGCGTTCTTTTATTATGTCTGATACGTTTCGTGGATAGAGACTGAAGGACACGCCAAAATCGGCGGTTGCGGTGTTCTTCAAGTAAATCAGATACTGTTTCCACAGAGGTTCGTCCACGCCGAACAGGCCCTGGAGTTTCTCACGAGTCTCGGGCGGCAGGTTGGGGTCAAGCGCAAAGAAGTTACTGACATCTCCGGGTTGGGCATTGACCACGAAAAACACCAGTGTCAGGAAGAGAAACAGTGTGACGAAAATCTGCACTGTGCGTTGGATTACATACCGGATCATTTAAACATCCCACATTTGATTGCCCAGTAAGAGGTTACACATCTCTCAACAAAACTAAACCGCAATCACGGGGTATTGCAAATAGTAAGAAACGCCGAGGGGTAGAACTTCCAGTTCTGTGTCCCCTCGGCGCCTTTGTCAGCCAGTGCGGCCGAACATCCAGTCCTTTACTTGATCAGGGTCTCTTGCTGAAGGCCGTTCAGGTTCTGGATTCCGCCAAGCGACGATGTGTACGGAAGCTCCAACCTTGATGGACGATAGGTGTCCAGGATCGGCGTTGTGAACAGCGTAACGTAGGGCAGTTCATCCGCCAGGAACGCCTGCAGTTGGTCAACTATATCCTTAGCGGCGGTGATATCCGTGGCGCTAAGGAGGTTGGTGGACAGGGCGTCGAATTCAGTGTTCGTGTACCCGCCCCAGTTGTATTCGTTGGGATTGTTCTCGTACTTGTGCCTGCTGTTGAAGAAGTTCTCAAGGTAGTCTGGGAACAAGGACAGACCCCATCCTAGCATCCACAAGTCCAGGTCCTCGGCCACGTTTTCTGCGAACAGCGCATCGACGATAACGTTGAAACCTGTGAGGTTTGCCCTCAGAGGCACGCCTATGTCATTCGACCATCGCTCGATCCAGATGGCGAAGGTGGACCGCATGGGATCGTATCCTGCGCTCGGGGCCATGAGTTCCATTGAAGGGACCAGTTCGCCGTTAGGCATCCTGAGTCCTTTACCCTGCGTCTCTACGAAGTTCCCGTCCTCTGAAATGGTGGGTTCCTCTTCGTAAGTAAAGCCCGCGCCCTTGAGGAGAGCCACTGCGCTCTCAATCCGTTCACCTCTGGTCATGCCTTTGCCAAATTGAGCAACGGTTGAGTTGTGCCAGAACCCGTTGCCTGTGGGCACCATCGCATACACAGGGATCGCAGCATCCTGCAGAATTGTCTTTGTAACGAACTCTTTGTCAATTACCGTCGCAATTGCCTGCCGGAATTCTTTGATGTTCAGTGGGGCCTTGCGGACATTGAATCCAAGGTAACGCACACCGTTTGACGCATTGGAGATTACGTCCAGGTCAGGAGTCGCATTCACCCGTTCCTCAAACCCTTTATTCAGGCCCAACGGGTTGAACACGTAGTCGATGTCGCCGTTGGACAGAGCGAGGATGGCCGAATCTTGGTTGCCGTAGATGGAGAATATCTCCGCCTCGGCGTGAGGACCAACCTCATACTCGAGTATCTTTTCGCCAGTGGCTTCACCGTAGTATGTGACAGCCGGACCGAAATCAGCGTTAACTTCCTGATAGGAGCCATCATCGTACTCGACCACCGTGGCTCCGTCGCGGAAGTAGTTGGTTGCGGCGGTGTTCTCATAGAACGCGCCAGGTTCCCAGCGATTGAACACAAACCCGCCCGAGGTGGGTTCATTCTCAGGAACTACAGCGAACAGGGCTTCGATCTGTTTGTCCGATTCTCCAGCCTGCTTGGCCTCGGCAACGATTGGCTCCCAATAGTGCTGAGGAGGGTATGATCAAATTGGGGAAAACAAAAAGATCAATCATCACACTGGCGATCGCATCGCTGGTAGCTTTGGCCATCGCGTGCGGGACTGAGACTATAGTCGAAGTTCCCGTTGTGAAGGAAGTGGAAGTTCCCGTAGAGACGATCGTCGAAAAAGAGGTTATTAAAGAAGTTCCTGTCGACAAGATTGTCGAAGTCGAAAAAATCGTCACCGAGACGATTGAAGTACCTGTCGAGGTAATCGTTGAGGCTCCGGCCAAGGTGACCCCGGCCGGGCCGAATATCTACACAATGGGTATCTTCGAAGAGCCGGTGACCCGAAACTTCTGGAGTTACTTCGGTGGGCCCGGAAGCACGGTTTGGACTGGCTATGTCCTCGAAGGAAACGCCACAACTCTGTATGACTACTCAGACCAGCGATTCGACTGGATTCCCGAATTGGCGGACGGATTCCCGACGGCGTTGACTGCGGAAACCGTCGGCGAGAAGGAGTTCTGGACCACGACCGTCAACCTCAAAGACGGCGCCAAATGGAGCGATGGCGTGGAAATCACTGCCGACGACATGGCGTTTGTTGTGGACACAGTGCTGGACATGGAATTAACTGGAGGCTGGCAACAGAGCATTGACCCAGGATTCGTTGACCACATCGAAGCCGTCGATTCCAAAACCGCCAAGATATTCTTCAACGCTCAAGACGCCGAAGGAAATCCGCAAAAACCTGGTTTAAGCGTTTGGCAGTTCGGACTCGGGTTCATGCCGATACTTCCCAAGCATTATTGGGGACCCGTGGTAGCTGAAGCTGCGCAATTGGACGACGTCGAAGCGCAACAACAGCAGTTGTTCGGGTTCGTGCCCGACGGAGAACCCACCGCCGGTGGATTCACATTCACGAAGTGGGAGCCGGGCGCATTCTACGAGTCCACAGCCGACGAGAACTACTACCTCAAGGGCGCCACCATCACGCAGTACGACAATGGAGCTTGGCAACAAGTTAACCCGACCCTGGACTATGACGTAACGTACTTCGGCGAGGCCGAAGGCCCCACGACCCTTGAGCTTACCGTCGGCCCCCACACGGAAGGGCAGCTTTTCAATATCTACACCAACCAAGACACGGCAATTCTGGCTCTTGAAAGCGGTGACGTTGATTACGTATTCAATCCGAACGGACTTGAGAGAGGTTTCGAAGATCGAGTCCGTGACGCATCAGACCTCGACCTGATTACCAATGCGTCGAATAATGTTAGGTACCTTGGGTTCAACCTCCGCAAGGCGCCGATGAGCAACCTCGCGTTCCGTCAGGCCGTAGCGCTGGTAATTGACAAAGAGTTCGTCACCAATTCCATCCTTCAGGGAGCTTCGGTTCCGGCCTACGCGATGGTGCCTTCGGGAAATGGGTTCTGGCATAACGCCGATGTTCCCAAACTCGGACAAAGCATGAGCAGGACCGATCGAGTTGGTCAAGCTGTTCAGATCTTGAAAGACGCCGGATTCACCTATCAAGTGGAGCCGGTGGTCGGAGACGATGACAATTTCGTCGAGGTGCGCGGACAGGGACTCCTAATGCCCGACGGAACTCCCGTGCCAGAACTTCAACTGCTTGGAACGGGGGCCGGATATGATCCGATGCGTTCCACGTTTGCAGTATGGGTTGAGCGTTGGCTCAATGATATCGGTATTCCGGCACAGGCAGATCTAACCGGATTCAACAACATGGTCGGGCAGCTTTTCGATCCTGCGGCCGGCGAGAACCTTGATATGTGGATATTGGGATGGAGCCTGGCATTGTTCCCAGGCTGGATGGATGGTTTCTTCCACACTCGACACGGCGAACCGGGATCTGGAGGGTGGAATTTCGGCGGATACTCCAACCAGGAGTTCGACGCACTCGCCACGCAACTGTTGGTGGAGACCGACCTGAACAACGCCCAGACTCTGGTTCACGACATGCAAGCGTTCCTGGCAGACGACCTGCCGTACGTGACGCTGTTCTCGTCCACTATCTCGGATACATTCAGGCCGAGTCGGATCAAGTTCCCCTACACCGACATACTGGACGGCATCCAGGGGAGCAGTGGTTTCCAACGACGAGTGCTGATTCAGTAGCATAAAGTCGGTTCTGCCCCAAGCGGGATAATCAAAGAGAGCGCCTCCACATGGGGCGCTCTCTTTTGTTTCTGTCCGACACGGATGGCGGTCTACGAAGTTCCAACCTCAGCTGAAGTGTCTCTGAGGAAGGTCGGGCGGATTACCAGTTCCGGGATCGCGGCCCTGGATGGCAACCTCGCGATCATTGTGATTGCCTCTGCTGCGTCTTCAGCGGTAACCATGGTCTCTCTGGCGTCCGCAGACGGGTTTACGGGCCGCTTGTCGAGAATCGGAGTGTCCACCTCTCCCGGAATCACCACGCTGGCGCGAATTCCGGTGTTTCGCAGTTCGGCGTTCAAGAACTGGGTGAAGTTGATGACCCCAGCTTTGGCTGCGCCATATGCCATTCCAGCCAGAAGGCCTGGGGTCACTCCAGCCAGGGACGACACGTTTATGATCGTTCCCTCCCCTGCCTCAATCATGGACGGCACGACTGCTTGAGTACAGAAAACCGATCCCAAGACGTTGGAGTCGAACACGCTCTTGACCTCTTCAGCGGTAGTGGTGAGGAGCTTGCGGTGAATTGAACTGTGGCCCGCATTGTTCAGCAATACGTCAACTTTGCCATGCTCGGACAGCACAGAACTTACCATTGCCTTGACGCCGTCTTCGTCAGTGACATCCAGGCCGAAGGCCATCGCCTTGCCGCCAGTGGCCTCAATTTCGGACTTGACCTCTTCCACCTTGGATGCCGTGCGTCCCACGAGCGCTACGATTGCCCCTTCGGCAGCCATCATTACCGCCGTTGCCCTCCCAATGCCACTGCCGCCTCCGGTTATGATGCAAACTTTTCCTTCTAATCCCATATCGATAAATCTCCTGCTATCAAAAATCTCTTCCGATATTGGAGCAACGGCGACCAAATGTCCAGTGTCACCGAATGACAGACAGTCCAACGAGCCCAACCACAACGATGAACAGTCCGATCAATTGGTTACGAGCCAGACGCTCTTTGTACAGATAGACGCCTCCGAGAATTGGGAATATGGGATACACCGTGGATGCCGCTCCGACGATGGAGATGAGTCCGATCTCCGCGCCCCGTGAGAAGGCGAACAGCGCCCCGCTCTCCATCACTCCGACCACCACAACCGCCGCCGCCAGGGGCCAGGTCATCTTCTGCCAAGGCCATGATCGACGCCACGCGGCGATTGGCACAAGCATCGAAAACAGAAACATCCTGGACACATACAGAGGCAGGAACCATCCCAAGTCCCTGGACATCGCTCCGATGCTGTATTGCCACACGCCCGCCGCGACAGACGCAAATAGAGCAAGCGCGATCCCCAATCCAAGAATCTTCTGTCCTGATCTCAGCGACCGAAGATCAACAGACAATAAGATTACGCCGCCAATCGTTGCCGCGATGCTAACAGACTGCCAGACGCTGAGACGCTCGCCCAAAAACACCACAGACATCAGCACAATGACGACGGCGTGGGCCGCCAGTATCGGCCCTACGATCGACACTGGGCCAATTTGGAGGGCTTTGTAAAATGCCAGGTAAAAACCGATAACCAGAATAGACAGCCCTGCCAATAGCGCCCAATTGTCGCCAGAGATTGATCCGATCCCGGTTCCTGTCAGCAGATACAGCGAATATAACGCAACAGTGATGAACTGAAATGCAACGGTGCTTCGGATGACGCCCATTCGACGAGCCACCCACGCAGCAGTGACGTCCGAGATTCCGAGACCAATGGCCGATGCCAGGCCAAACAAAACGCTCTCAAGAACCATCTTTGATCAACCAGCCTTCGGGCGATAAGGGGATTGGGATGGCAGATGGCAAACGGTTAACCAGTCACGGCAACGCCAATCGCAGAGCCGACCCCGTAGGTGATTGCTGCAGCAAATCCACCCGCAAGAAACATTCTGAAGCCGCCCCATACCACACTGCGTCCCGAATTCGCGGCCACGACTCCACCCACGAGCAGCAAAGCTATCGCGCTCAGAACCGCGCTGGTCGCAACCGTGAAAGCTGGAGCGTTACTAAAAACATATGGAATGATTGGGACCACTGCTCCGATGACAAACGCCACAAACGAACTCATGGCCGCTCCCCACGGGGAGCCAAGATAATTGGGGTCCAACCCCAGGTCGCCTCGGACCTTCGTGTCGAGTGCCAGCTCAGGTTGCGCCATGATGCGTTCAGCGACGATGTTCGCCTCTTCAGGCGTCAGGCCTTGGTCCTGGTATCCTTGCGCGATGGCGGCTTTCTCTTCTTCGGGCCACTCTTGAAGTTTGCCCGCTTCGATCTTGATCTGATGCTCGTAAACATCCCGTTGAGATCGCACCGAAACATATTCGCCTGCCGCCATCGAAAACGCCCCGGCCAATAGTCCAGCAACTCCCGCCAGCAGGATGAAATCAGCATTGTCCGTCCCGCCAGCGACTCCCATAACGAGGCTGAAATTCGAGACCAATCCATCGTTCACACCCAACACAGCGGCGCGAAGAGCACCTCCGCCACCCAAAAAGTGCCTTCTCTCCAGTCGTGATTCCACCACCGAGTCCTCGCT
>JASLRP010000223.1 GCA_030743915.1 SAR202 cluster bacterium
GATTGGTTCGGTGCGGATAATGACAGAATTGAGAAAACTGAAGGCAGGCAAACTTCCGCTGGATCTGCTGGACAAGCTCCTGAGCGGAATCGAGATCACGGACCCCAGGGTCGCGCTGGGCCCCAAGGCGGGCGAGGACGCCGCATTGATCGACTTCGGAGATCGTTATCTGGTCACGAAAACTGACCCTATCACCTTCGCCACAGACCTTATCGGATGGTACCTGGTGCAGGTCAACGCCAACGATCTTGCGGTGATGGGAGCCACGCCGAAGTGGCTGATGGTCACCATGCTGCTTCCAGAAGGCATCACGACCCATGCGGTCGCGGGTATCTTCGAGCAGTTGACCCAGGCGTGCAAAGAGCGCGATATTGCCCTGGTGGGCGGTCACACTGAGGTCACCTACGACCTGAGCAGGCCCATCGCCATAGGCTCGATGCTGGGCGAAGTGGCCAAGGATAAGGTTGTGATGACGTCGGGCGCCCAGGTTGGTGATTCGATCATTCTGACCAAAGGACTGCCAATTGAGGGAGCTTCGATAATCGCCCGTGAGGCCGCAGACGAACTTCGAGAGGCAGGCGTTTCGAATGAGATCATCGAGAAAGCCAGGGAGTTTCTGTTTTCTCCAGGAATCAGCGTAGCGCGGGACGCCGAAATTGCCACCAACGCCGGCAAGATTCATGCAATGCACGACCCCACTGAAGGGGGAATCGCAGGCGCGCTGCTGGAATTTGCCACGGGCGCTGGGGTGGGCCTGGATATAGACGCAACGAAAATTCCCGTGCTTCCAGAAGCCCAGACGATCTGTGACGCGTTGAATCTCGACCCTCTGGGCCTGATCGCCTCTGGAGCGCTGTTAGCAACGGTCGCGCCTGAAGAAGCGGCAAAAGTGATCGATGCCCTGGACGCAGAGGGGATATTCGCAGCCGAGATTGGCAGGCTCACCGAACGCGAGAATGGACTCAGGATGCGGACCTCTAGTGGCGTTGTTGATCTGCCAAGATTCGAGCGGGATGAATTGGCGAGGTTCTTTGGCTCCTGAGACGCTGGCCATCGGTGGTGTTGAACAGTTAATTTGGTAGCAAAACTCTAATACACGCCAGGACATGATATAATTAGAGGAGTCAATCCTGGGGGAGGAGCCGAAGTGCCCACGCATCAAGGTTCCGCTGAGCGCATCTTAGGGTTGGCATTTGGCGCTGGGCAAATAGTTCGTGTATGTTCCTCACCGGCGCGCTCAGCGGTTTTACTCGGACTCGCCCGGCGTTTTTTCGCCCCGAATTGCCGCAGAATTATGGCTCTCTTGACCCGTCAGTCGGTTCGGCGATAAAATCCATCACAGACAATTTCGCATCAGGCAGGCATCCTCGTTGGGAACCGCGTAGCAAAACTCAATAGAATCGACATGTTGACTAGGTAGCCTCCCGTGCGCCAGGCCCTTTGGCGCGGGAGGCTATTGCGTGTCTGGGCCGATTGTTTATCAACATGTCTCGGTAGGCTGAATTTCCAAAGCTCTCAGCCTGCCGCCTTAAAGCTAGGAGAGTTACCGATGGCGCTTCAACAAGATTCAGAACTGGCGGACCTGAGAACACGTATCCGCCATTCCACGGCTCATGTCATGGCCGATGTGGTCCGGCAGATGTATCCCAATGTCAAACTGGCGATTGGCCCGCCCACCGACGACGGTTTCTACTACGATTTTTTGACGGAAGAGCCGTTTAGCAACGAAGACCTGTCGAAGATCGAAAGAAGAATGAGGGGCGTAGTTCATCGCGATCTGGCGTTCGAGTACAACGAGTATTCTCGCGAAAAGATGCTTGAGATGAACTCGGACGAGCCTCTGAAGCTGGAGGTCATCGAAGGGATTCCTGAAGACGAGGCTATTTCCACGTACACACATGGTGAATTCGAGGACTTGTGCGCCGGTCCCCACGTGGAATCGACGGGCAAGATTCCGGCGTTCAAGCTACTGAACGTCGCTGGCGCCTACTGGCGAGGCGACGAGAACCGACCGATGCTTCAGAGGATCTACGGCACTGCCTTCGAGACCCAGGAAGCGTTGGACGAGCATCTGGGCCGTCTTGAGGAAGCCCAGAAGCGCGACCACCGCCTGTTGGGTCGCGAGTTGGACCTGTTCTCGATCCACGAGGAAACAGGGCCGGGCCTCATCATCTGGCACCCCAAAGGCGCCAGGGTTAGGGGATTGTTCGAGGACGTTTGGAAGCGCGAACATTACCGCTGGGGCTACGATCTTGTCTATACACCCCATATAGGACGCTCGACGCTTTGGGAGACAAGCGGGCACCTGGAGAACTTCAAAGAAAACATGTACGCCGCTATGGACATGGACGGCCAGGACTACTACCTCAAGCCGATGAACTGTCCGTTCCACGTCATGTACTATCGCAACAGCCTGCGCAGCTACAGAGACCTGCCGATGCGGATTGGTGAGTTGGGTTCGGTGTATCGTTACGAACGTGGCGGGACCCTGCACGGAATGCTCCGCGTGAGAGGCATGACTCAGGACGACGCTCATATATTTTGCCGACCTGACCAGATCGTCGATGAGGTTAACGGCGTGCTCGATCTGACATTCCATCTGCTGCAAATGTTCGGGTTCACAGAGTATCAGGTAATGCTGTCCACAAAACCGGGCAAGGCTGTCGGGTCTGACGAAGAGTGGGAAGTGGCGACAGATTCCCTTCGCTCGACGCTGGAAGGCAGGGGATTGGAATACGAGGTCGAAGAGGGCGGTGGCGCTTTCTACGGCCCCAAGATCGACATTCATATCAAAGACGCCATAGGCAGGCTGTGGCAATGCACAACAGTGCAGTTCGACTTTAACCTGCCTCGACGGTTCGGCCTCAAGTACATCGGTGACGACGGGCAAGAGCATATGCCCTACATGGTGCATCGCGCTCTGTTCGGCTCCCTCGAACGATTCATGGGCGTTCTGATTGAACACTTTGGCGGCGCGTTCCCCACATGGCTGGCTCCGGTTCAGGCCCTGATAATCCCGATAGCGGACCGTCACCAGGAGTACGCCGACCAGGTGCGCGCGAAACTCCTCGAAGCCGATGTCCGAGTGGAGACCGACGCTCGGTCAGAGCGAATGGGTTTCAAGATTCGCGAGGCCCAATTGCAGAAAGTACCTTACATGCTGGTGGTGGGCGACAGGGAGATTGAAGCGGGCGCAGTAGGTGTTCGACTGAGGTCTGGCGAGGACCTGGGCGCAATATCGGTGGAGGAGTTGGTCGAGCGTATCTCCGCCGAATCGGTCCCGGGATAGTCAGGGGAAACGAGCCGCGTCCCAAAACCTCCATGCTCCAAAACCCTGGCGTGTGGGCCGCAGGGGTGAATTACGACACAGATATCCAGGACTGCTTGGGCGTTAACCAGCGCCACAATATCGCTTGCAGGCTCACGCTATTGCTTGGGTCAGGCGGTTATGCTATGCTCGATTAAGCCCGGGCGCTTCCTGGGCAATACTAGTTTGAAAGAGGTGCCACATAGCAAGAGATTATAGAGCCAACGAGCGCATCCGAGTCCCTGATGTTCGGTTAGTCGATGAACAGGGCGAGCAGTTGGGTGTAATGCCAACCAGGCAAGCGCTTGAAATCGCAGACGATCGTGGATATGACCTTGTCGAAGTCGCGCCTGCGGCTCGGCCACCTGTGTGTCGTCTCATGGACTTCGGAAAGTTCAAGTATGAGGCAACGCGAAAGGAACGCGAAGCCCGCAAGGCTCGCAGGGGCAGGGTCACCAATGAATTGCGCGAAGTGCGCATGAAGACTCGCATTGGCGAGCATGACCGTCTGGCAAAAACCAGGCTGGCGAAACGTCTGCTGGGTCAGGGCTCCAAAGTAAAAGTCTCTGTTATGTTCCGAGGCCGGGAGATTGAACATCCTGAACTGGGCATGGTGCTTCTCAAGGCAGTCGCCGACTATCTGGTTGACGACGCCTTGATGGAGATGCCTCCCAGATTCGAGAGCGGCAGAATGCTCTCAATGGTCTTGGCTCCCGTCTTGGCCGACGCGCCAAAATCTGACTCAAATGAAGCAGAAACATCGGAGAAGGTATTAGATCGTGCCTAAGATGAAAACCCACAAGGGGGCCAAGCGAAGGTTTCGGATAACTGGCACGGGCAAAATAGTCCGAATGAAGGGGCACAAGAGCCACCTTCGGAGAAAGAAGCCCGCCAGTGTCAAACGACTTTACGCAAAGAAACTCGAAATCAGTCCATCAGACGTTCGCCTGCTCAAGCGCGTTCTCCCCTACGGGCTGAAGTAGAAAGTCATACCAGGACGGAGACATTGAACAAACCGCCCCTTACTTTTGTCAGGGGCGGTTGCTTGTGTCACGAACAGATAGAACGAGGAGACCGCAGTGACCAGGATAAAACGGGGCGTTAACAAGAAGCGCCGACACAAGAAATTACTGAACATGACGAAAGGGCATCAGGGCGTTCGACATCGTCTATATCGTCGCGCCCACGAGTCCATGATCCATGCCCTGCGGTATTCTTATTCCCACAGAAAAGAGCGCAAGGGCGACATGCGCAAATTGTGGAATATCAAGATAAACGCCGGCG
>JASLRP010000224.1 GCA_030743915.1 SAR202 cluster bacterium
CGGCAGGTTGATCGGGAAAGGTACGTTTGGGTTTTCGTCGATCAGCCGATTCCAGGCACGGTGGCCGATCTCTTCTGCTCTGGCGATAATGTCGTCTTCATCGATAGTCAGCAGTTTCGAGTCGCGCAGCAGCCAGTTTCCATCGACCATGACGTCGGTAATGTCTGACGGCAGCCCGTTATGCACGAAGGCAGAGACAATTCTCAACGTCGGGACAAGATGCGCTCGGCGCACGTTCACCATGAACAGGTCGGCTTTCTTGCCAATCTCCAGCATCCCCACGTCATCGGAAATACCCAATGTTCTTGCTCCGCCGTAGGTCGCCCACTCCAGCGCGTCCTCGGGTTGTGGGTTCATTTCGTCGTTTCGGCGGACCCGCTCGTGGAACAGCCCGGCCCTCATGACCTCCACCATATCCTCTGCCATATTGTCGGACCCCATCCCGACGGCGCATCCGGCCGCAAGCAGTTCCTTTACAGGCGCCGCCGCTCCCCTGCGAGCGCCGATGGCCGCGTTGTGCGAAACGGCGGAGTCGGTCTGGCCCAGCAAGGCAATCTCTGCCGAGTTCACATATCGACAGTGGGCCGCAACCAGCCTGTCGCCCAGAAAATCGTTGGCGAACAGATAGTGAGTGGGCATGACTCCCCGTGTCCGCATGATCGCCTCGATTTCCTCGTAGCTCTGGGACAGGTGAATTGTGTACCCGACATCGTACCGTTCGGCCATCTCTCGCGAGCTTCTCAGCAACTCTGGAGACACTGTTTCTGGAGCGTGAGGAGCCACGAATCCCAGCACCCGACCGTCGGACTTTCCATGCCAGGATTCGATCAGATCGGCGCTTCGCTGGAGCGCCGTTTCGCGCTTGGAGTCCAGAAACTCGAACTTGCCATCTCTGGCTTTGGCGCCGTCGATATCGTTGATATTCTCGCCCAGCATCCACCTGAGACCAGTCGAGTTCAGGCTTTCGGCGTACTCGTGAATGTCATTTGATATCTCCAAGAGAGTGGTTGTGCCGCTCCTGATGGCCTCGATGCACGCCAACAGGCCAAACACATTCCGCTCCTCGGTGTTCAGCAGTCCGCGACCGGTTGTGGGAAAACGAAGTTTCGTCGGGAAGCCAAAATCCTCCAGAATCCCCTTGTCCGCCGTTGCTTGAAGATGCGTGTGACAATTTATCAGTCCTGGGAAGATTACCCCGCCCCGCCCCTCTATGATATCCGCCGATTGATGGCGCGACTCCACATCCTCCGTGGGCCCAAGGTCCACGATTCGATTGCCATCAATTGCGATGCCGGCGTTGTACAGCACCGTGCGCTGATGATTGCCTGTTACAACTGTTGTGTCCCTGACGAGTATGGTCATATTGCACCTGCGATCTAATTTCGCCAAGGATAGCACATGTCCTCGAATACTCCTCACTGGATGTTGACTCGCGCAGAGATTGAATTACAATTCCCCCGGATAGCTGTTCAATCTATTCAGACTGAGGAGTCGAACATGGCGAAGTACGACCTGATTATCAAGGGCGGGACCGTGGTTGACCCGTCCCAGGGAATTCACGAACGTCGGGATGTGGCTTTCAGCAATGGCAAAGTCGCGGCCATCGAACCCGACATTTCGGACAATCTTTCGAATGACGTGGTGGACGCGGCAGACGCGATAGTAACGCCCGGACTGGTTGACCTTCACGTCCACGTTTACTGGGGGGTTGGGCACTACGGCATCGAGGCCGATCCCACCCAGGTGGCCAAGGGAGTCACGACCGCCGTCGATGCCGGTTCAGCGGGCGCGTGGACGTTCCCTGCCTTCCGTCGTTACGTCATGGAACGCAGCGTCACGCGCCTGTTCGCTCTGCTCAACATATCCTCGATGGGCATGATCTCTCCGAAAATCGGCGAATTGGAAGACCTCCGCTGGGCAGACGTCGAAGATGCCACGAGGGTGGGCCACGCCAACCCGGACCATATCCTGGGCATCAAAGTGAGATTGAGTCAGCCTCTGACCGCTAACCATGATGTTGACTCCTTGAAACGAGCGATTGAGGCAGCGGAAGAATTGGGCAAATTCGTTATGATTCATGTCGGCAACTCCTTCACGCCCATGGAGGATTTGGTCGGCATGTTGAGGCCAGGCGATGTCGTGACTCACGCATATCACGGCAACGCACACGGCGCGATGGACGACGCAGGCCGCGTGTACGATGGAATTGTCGAAGCGCAGAATCGGGGCGTGGTCTTCGATATCGGTCACGGAAGAGGCAGCTTTTCTTTTGAATCGGCGGAAAAGGCGTTGGCCCAGAATTTCTTTCCCGGAAACATCAGCAGTGATTTGCATATCTACAATATCGAGGGACCGGTTCATGATCAACTTTCCACACTGTCCAAGTTCCTCCATCTCGGACTTTCTCTGGATGAGGTAGTTCGACTCAGCACGTCAGCCACAGCCCAGGTCATGGGTCACGACGACGAGATAGGGACGCTCAAACCAGGCGCCACGGGAGATGCAACGGTAATGCGAATCGCGGAAGGCAAGTTCACATTTGTTGATTCGCTGGACGCCACCGTCGAGGGGACACGCAAGCTGGAACATGTGGCAACGATCAAGAGCGGCCGACTGTATCAACCGTACCTGTGGTGAATCGGTTGCCCGCCTTAATTCGATGGAGTATCCTACCCTTTGGACTCGTAGCAACTAGCGCTGAAATATTCTCAACAGTCGTGGCGACGGGTGTCCAACGACGAAGCACTGAAGGAGGACGAATTGAACGGTTTAGAAGCAGTCGCAAGAATTCTCAAGATCGAGGGCGTGGAGTGGGTGTCCTGCTTCCCATCCAACAACCTCATCGAAGCGATAGCTCAGGAAGGCATCCGACTTTCCATGTTCCGCCATGAGCGCGGCGCTGTCATGGCAGCAGATGGGTACAGCCGCACCAGCCAGCGAAAGAAGTTCGGCGTTGTGGTTACCCAGGGCGGCCCAGGCGCGGAGAACGCGATGGGCGGCATTGCCCAGGCATACGCGGACAATATTCCGATCCTTGCCATACCGGGCGGTCCGGGTCTTGCGCAATGGAGCGTCAGGCCCAATTTCTCGCCCTCGCGAACGTACGCTTCCATCAGCAAACAGACCGAGGCTATCTTTTCACCCGGACAGACCGGCAACGTGATGCGGCGGGCCTTCCATGCCCTGCGAAACGGCACTGGCGGACCCGTGGTCGTCGAGACGCCAATGGATGTCAGCGGCGCCGACGCGCCCGACGATGTATTGGCGAATTACAGTTCGCCCAAGCGTTCAATAACCTCTCCCTCCAGGTCTGATGTCAAGGACGCGGTCAAGCTTTTGGTCAACGCCAAGAAACCGGTAATCTGGGCCGGCGGTGGCGTTCTCTATGGCGACGCTTCTGCTGAACTCAAACAGTTCGCGGAACTGGCCGATGTCCCGGTGTACACGTCCATGCAGGGCAAGAGTTCCTTCCCCGAAGACCACCCGTTGTCCCTCGGCGCAGGCAGTGGAGCGACCACCCTTCCCGCCCGCAAGTGGCTCCAGGAAAGCGACGTCCTGTTTGGTCTCGGCACAAGCCTGACCCGCACTGGATACGGCCAGCCGATTCCTCCCGGCAAGGTCATTATTCACAACTCCGATAATATCGCCGACATCAACAAGGACGAGGCCGCAGACGTTGCCCTTTATGGAGACGTGAAAGCGACCCTCGAACTTGCCATCGACGAGTTGAAAGCCGCCATCGGCGAGGAAGGCCGCAAGACCGGTGTGGCCAACGAGATCGCCGAGGTCAGGGAAGAATGGATGGCCGAGTGGCGCGGCCTGCTCGCCTCTGACGACGTGCCCATCAACACGTACAGAGTCGTCGGCGAGATCGACCGCTGCCTGGACAAGGCCAACAGCATCGTCACCCACGACGCCGGCGCTCCTCGAGACTCAATCGTGCCTTTCTATACGGCCACAACGCCCGGAGGTTACGTCGGTTGGGGCAAGACGACCCACCTGGGATTCGGCATTCCGCTGATGATCGGCGCGAAGGCGGCAAACCCCGACAAGTTCTGCCTGAACCTGATGGGCGACGGCGCTTACGGCATGTCTAGCACGGACATCGAGACCTCCGTGAGGGCCGGCCTGCCAATCACGACCGTCGTGCTAAACAACGGCGGCATGGCAACCTATCCGGGCGGCTACCCCACGGCTCGCGAGCTTTACGGCGTCACCGAGATGACCGGAAACTACGCCAACCTGGCCCAGAACATGGGCGCGGTCGGCATCGTGGTCGAGGACCCTAAAGAGATGGCCGTAGCGCTCGCCAGCGCCCAGGAGCACAATGCCGAGGGCCGCACTGTGCTCATCGACGTTCACTCCAACTTCGAGTCAAAGAAGTCCCGCTTCGGATAGTCCGGTTGTGGATCTGTAAGTAGGAAAAGGGGCGGGTCGATGGACCCGTCCCTTTTGATGAACATACCACCCCAATCCACCAGGAGTCGCTCAAATGAATGGCGTATCAGCAGTGGCAGAAATCCTCAAACGAGAAGGAACCGAGTTCCTGGCAGCTTTCCCGACACAATCCATGATTGAGGAGTGCGCCAAGCTGGACATCCGGCCAATTCTCTGCCGTCAGGAGCGCATCGGCAGCGCCATCGCCGACGGCATCAGTCGCACGACCAACGGAAACACAATCGGCGTCTTCTCCATGCAGCACGGCCCAGGCTCGGAGAATTCCATCCCCGGAGCCATTCAGGCGTTTGGAGACAACGTCCCAACTTTGATGATTCCGGGAGGGCCACCCACTGGACGCCAGGGCATCAGCCCGGAATTCTTTGCTGTCCCTCATTATGAGCGCGTGACCAAGTGGGCCACGCAGATAAACCAGGTGGAGCGCATTCCAGAGCTAATGCGGAGGGCGTACTACAATCTTCGAACAGGCAAAGGCGGTCCGGTGCTGGTCGAACTGGCAAGAGATGTGGGGGCCGCAGAGTATCCAGGAAACCTGGATTATGAGCCAGTGAAATCAAACCGGTTCGGTCCAGATCCCGCGGAAGTACGGGAAGTCGCCTCGACGATGATCAGCGCCAAGAACCTACTGATCCACGCCGGTCAGGGTATTCTCTATGCCGAAGCAAGCTCAGAACTAGAGCAGTTGGCCGAGCTTCTCCAGGCCCCTGTCATGACGACTCTGCCGGGCAAGAGTGGGTTCCCTGAGAACCATCCTCTGGCGCTGGGCGCCTCTGCTTTGTCCACCACCAAACCAATCTCAGTATTCATGGAACGGGCCGACGTGGTGTTTGGCATCGGAACAAGCTTCACTCGGACCATGTATGGCAGGACTATTCCCAACGGCAAAGTCATCATACATTCCACCAATGACCCTTCCGATATCAACAAAGACTACAAAGCCGATATGGCCCTGATCGGAGATTCCAAACTGGTTCTCGAGGCCCTGATCTCGGAAATTACGGCTCAGACCAACGGTGTCGGCAACCGTAACGACAGCGCCACCGCATCGGACGTTCAGGCTGTCAAGAAAGAGTGGTTGGACGAGTGGATGTCTCATTTCACGTCCGACGAAACTCCTCTGAATCAGTATCGAATCATCTGGGACCTTATGCACATCGTGGACAGAGCCAACACCATCATCACTCACGATGCCGGGAGCCCACGCGACCAATTGGCGCCCTTCTGGGAGCCTACTTCGCCCAACACCTACCTGGGTTGGGGGAAAACTACGCAGCTTGGTTACGGTCTGGGGCTCACAATGGGCGCGAAACTGGCCGAGCCGGACAAGCTCTGCGTCAACATTATGGGCGACGCCGCCATAGGCATGGTCGGCATGGACTTCGAGACCGCCGTGCGCAATAACCTGGGCATCCTGACGATAGTGTTCAACAACGGGGCGATGGCGATTGAGCGCGATTCGATGCCTATGGCAATCGAGAAATTCGGCAGCGTGTATCTGGGCGGCGACTATCGAGGCGTGGCTAAATCCCTGGGTGGTTGGGGCGTTCGCGTCGAGCAACCGGAACAGATCATACCTTCGCTTCAGCAGGCTATCGAGGTCACAAAGACCGGAACGCCAGCGTTGGTTGAATTCATCGTGAAGGAAGGTTTCGACTTCTCGCGGTATCCCTAAACGCTGGCGAAGTCAACAATCAAGGGCAGAGGTGAGTTTCAACCCACCTCTGCCCTGGTCTTTTTCGACTCTCTGTCATTGAAACTTGAAGAAACTATCCGGATTTTCGACGTCTGACGCGCCGTCAGGAGTCGCCCCCGCGATCAGAGCTTCAACCCATCCTGTCAAACGGTCCTCCGGGAGCGCTCCGACCCATCGGCCGTTGACGATCCCATCTGCGCCGATGAAGAACGTCACCGGCAGTCCGATCACGCCATAATCGACCGTGATCTTGCCGTCCGAGTCAATTCCGTTGGGATAAGTCAGGCCGAACTCTCGGACATACGCCACGCCGTCATCCACGGTGTCCTGAATATCGACGCCGACGAACAACACGCCTTCATCTGAAAATCGCCGCCAGGCACGTTCAAACCCAGGAGATTCGTCGCGGCAAGGAGGGCACCACGAAGCCCAGAAATTCACGACCATTGGCTTGCCCGTGTGCTCGGCGAGTCGAAACTCTCCGCCTCCGAGCAAAGGCATCGTGATGTCCGGAGCGGCTTTTCCCACCCGCGTGACTCCGCTTCTGCCCGTGACTGGCGATTTGTTAATCAGTCCCAGGGCCAGTAGGCCAAAGAACCCAAAGACAACAATCCCCATCACCGCAAACGCGATTACTTTTCGTCGGGTGGAGACTCCCTGATCTATGGTCGTATCTGTCTCCGAAAGGTCGATATTCTGCCCCTTTCTATGCCATCTGTCCGACTCTGCCGCGATTGATCCGATCTCATTGTAGGAACCCTGTTGCACGGTGTCCATTCAATCTGAGTGCGCAGTCTGATTTCAAATCCAGACCTGGTGCGCCAAGATTCACCTCAGTTACTGAGCATTTCCGCTGGCATCCGCGCGCTAGTGCCAGTAAACTTCAGACATGAATAATGTTCAACGTTGGATTCTGGCATGAACTCCCGGATATCCAGACGCCTGATTCTAATCGGACTGGCCGGGCTGCTATTGCTCTCTGCGGCGTGCAGTTCTATCCCATTCGTGGACGGCGATGACGAACCGGACGCTCAGGACATCGCGTCGGCGCTGGCCAATGCCACACGCGGGGAGAAGGGTGACGCGGGGCCAGAAGGCCCAGTGGGGCCGGAAGGTCCGGTGGGGCCGCCGGGTGAGCAGGGCGACCTCGGCCCACCCGGCAAGGAAGGTCCGCTGGGTCCAGCGGGACCGCCAGGGCCGCTTGGCCCTCCAGGGCCGCAAGGCGAACCAGGTCCTGAGGGCCCATATGGCGTCGGCCCGCAAGGCGAACCAGGCCCACAAGGCCCCCAGGGGGAGGCAGGACCAGAAGCGCCTGGACTCCTCGGTCCGCAAGGCCCAGAAGGGCCAGAAGGGCCACGAGGCCCCCAAGGCGATGTTGGCGCCGTCGGTGAAACCGGATCGCAAGGGCCGCCCGGCCCGAAAGGGCAGCAAGGCGAGCAAGGCCTAAAGGGTGAGCAGGGTCCTAGAGGCGACGCAGGCGGCCCCCCAGGGCCGCAGGGGGCAACAGGCCAACAGGGGCCGCAAGGTATTGTGGGGCCGCAGGGTTCACAGGGACAGAAAGGGAATCAGGGCGTCCAAGGGCCGAAAGGGGACGTTGGAGCCGGACTCCACGACTATAACATCGTCCAGATGACGGTCACTGGTGACGGGACCGAGCGATTCGTTGATGTACCATGCCCCGCTGGTCACAAAGTTTTGGGAGGCGGGTACGCCGCGTCCCGCGATGATATTTTCGTCCCGCTCAATCTGCCGCTCGCCGATGGCAATGGGTGGAGAGTTAAAGCAGTAGGCCCGGACACGACGTGGGAAATTCAAGCGTACGCTGTCTGCGCCGCGCCGTGATAGACTGGTGACATGAAATGGGCGCGTTCGCGATTCTGGGTTGTCGCTATGATCTTGGTGGTTCTCGCGACCGCACCTTGCTCCAATTCGCCGGATAACTCGGACGGAGTCCAATCGACGACATCTCCGCCTGACGCCGTTCCTCCGCCCACAGCAGTTCCGCTCCCACTGCCCCCTGAGGTCATATACATTATCGATCCCAACGGCGGCAACCTCATTTCCAACATTATCGTTCTGGACGGCGCCACCGCGAAAACCGTCAAGACTTATCGTGTCAGATATACTCCGTCCATAGCCTTTTCGACTGACGGTAGCGCGATGTATGTGGCCGATTCCTATCAGACGCGCGTCACCCGTGGGGAAATGAACAGCTACATAAGCTCATTCGATACCAGGACAGGCTCTCTGCTAACAGATGATGTTCCTTTGACCGACAGGACGCTCTACAAGTTCTATCCCATCGGCGACCCGATGTTCTTCGCGTCCGATGGAGGTGACGTCTTGTTTTCTCAAAAGTATGGTGAACCAGACCCCAGAATTGCCGTGCTCGACCCGGACTCGTTTGAGGTCATTGAAGAAGCGCAAACCCCAAGTTGCGGATGGAGGATCACCGCCTCCGCCGACGAGTGGTTGTGCGTCAATTCGTCTGGCCGAGTTGACGATGGTTTCACAACAACGGCTTCAATTATCGACCCTATCGAAGGCATCGAGATAAAGAACCTCGCGGTGTTCCAGTCTGACCGAGTGGTCGAAGCTGTCAAACCGAGTGACGCAGATGTGCTGTTCATTCTCACGCAGGGAGGCCGTGTCACAGCGGTCGATCTTCTGTCGGGCGCAATCACACAGGCCGATCTCGAACACGAGGATAACTTGTCCCTCGGTCAAATTGGAACACTTGCCACAACGCCCGACGGGTCCAGGTTGTTCGTCGGATTTATCGGCGACGATGAAGAACACCGCGGGTTCGTGGTTTCCGAGATTCGCGTTTACGACACGACTTCCTGGAAACTGGAAGGAACAATCGAACCCGATGACCCACCGATGCACTTTGCTATCAGCGAGAACGGCCACAGACTCTACGCGGTCAGTCCTTTCGAGCAGAGCATCGCGATATACAATACTTCTGACCTTGAGTTGACGGCATTTCGCACCGGCGTCGGCGGGACTCCTGCCCGGATTGTGATTCCACCCTTGATGAACTCGTCAAGCGCTAAATCGGATTGACCTGAATCAGTCGGCATCCGTTGACAGCGGTTTCGATTGAGAACCCGCAGGTTTCTCGCCCGTCTCGATTCTGGGAGATGTGAGGAATATCGTTGCCAGAAATGACAGGGCCAGTATCGCAACTGTCACCAGGAAAATGTCGCTGATCGATTGAGCCAACGAAGCGCGCAGCACAGCCAACAGCTGGTCAGCCAGGACTGCGCCTTCAGGGCCCGCCTGCTCAAAACCAGCCCGCAAGGCTGCCAGCGCTTCCGGGTTGATTAGCGCCTGGGGATTGCTCTGAAGCCCTTCCAGTTGGCCGGGCGGCAAAGCCTGGGCCAGAGAATCGGAAATGTCAGTAGACAGCTTTGCGGCGAACCTGTTGGCCATCACAGCGCCCAGAATCGCCAGCCCCAACATCCCGCCAATGGAGCGGAAGAACTGTGTAGCAGAGGTCGCGACCCCAATGACCCTGAACGGCACCGAGTTCTGGACTGCCAGGGTATAGGTGGGGAACGTCGTGCCCATCCCGAAGCCCATGACCACGATATTAAACACTGCTCTCACAAAGCTGGTGTCCTCGTTCATCGTTGATATCAAATACATGCCGGCCGTAAGAATAGCCGTGCCCACAAGCGCCTGCGCTCGATAATGTCCGCCGGTACGAGAGAGAATCTGTCCAGAAATGGCGGCGCCGA
>JASLRP010000225.1 GCA_030743915.1 SAR202 cluster bacterium
CCCGCCGGGCAGAACACGATGGGCCATCGACACCAACTCTTGCTCTCGACCTGTCATATCCCGTGGGCACATGCGACACCTTCTCTCTTGTGTTGTTTTCTGCAACCAGTTGCGCTGGAATATATGCTTTGTGATTTTCCAAAATGGGTTTCAGACCGTGCTCGATTATATCAGACGCAAAGTACCCGTTCTAGCGTTCAATCCGCCGGTCGCATATAATGGCGGCGAGATTGATATATGAGGTAGACACATGGAATTTTCCTTAGTCACAGGCGATATTACCCAGCATGATTCACCTGCCATCGTCGTGGGTATTATGCAGGGCGTCACCGAGCTCACCGGCGCTGTCGGCAAGGTGGACCTGGCCCTGGATGGCGCCATTGCATCTCTGATCGAGGATGGTGAAATCAAGGGCAAGCGCGGGGAGATCACGCTGCTTCATACCCTCGGCAAACTCCAGGCCAAAAGGGTGGTCGTTGCTGGACTTGGCGACGCAGACAGCGTGAGCATCAACACCGTTCGCGCATTGGCCGGAAGCGTCGGACGCTTTCTCAGGTCGAAAGGCGTTACCAACTATGCGTCGGCAATCCACGGCGCCGGCGCCGAAGGCCTCGGCATCACAGAGTGCGCTCAGGCGCTTGTTGAAGGCGCAGAATTGGGCATGTACAGGTTCGATAAGCACAAGTCCGAACAAAACAGTCCCCAGGTTGAATCGATCACCTTGGCGGTGGATGATGATTCTCAGACCGAAGAGGTTGAGACCGGAGTAAATCGGGGACGCATTATTGCCGATGCTGTGAACTTGTGCCGGAGCATGGCGAACGAACCTCCGAATTTCATGACACCAACGGCGATGGCCGAAGACGCTCTGGGTGTTGCCACTTCGACGGGAATAGAACTCGAAGTCCTGGACCGGCCTCAAATGACTGAACTGGGCATGGGCGCTCTGCTCGGCGTTGCTCAGGGCAGTAGCGAGCCACCAAAGCTAATTACCCTGCGATACAACGGCGACCCGGACAACGAAGAAAACAACCTGGCGATTGTCGGCAAAGGCATCACATTCGATAGCGGCGGTCTGGACCTGAAATCGGCTGCCGGGATGCTTGAAATGAAGAGTGATATGGCCGGCGGCGCCTCCATAATAGGGGCCATGAAGGCAATCGCTCAACTCAAGCCAACAATTAACGTCGTCGGGATCGTTCCTGCCACCGAGAACATGCCCGGCGGGAAGGCCCAGCGTCCCAGTGACGTGGTAACAGCGATGAACGGCAAGACCATCGAAATCGGGAACACTGATGCTGAGGGGCGACTTGTGCTGGCAGACGGCGTTGCGTACGCTCGGTCTCTGGGAATCACAAAGATTGTTGACGTTGCAACTCTGACTGGCGCGGTGGTGGTCGCTCTGGGAAACCTCGCCTCGGGCATCTTCGGCAACGATCAGACCTGGATTGACACGGTAATCCAGGCGGGAGAGGATGTCGGCGAGCGGCTGTGGCAGCTTCCCACTTTCGACGAATACAAAGACCAATACAAGAGCGACATCGCCGATATCAACAACACGGGCGGCAGGGGAGCAGGCGCAACAATCGGAGCGTTGATCATCGGGGAATTTGCTGATGGCGCTCAGTGGGCGCATCTGGATATTGCAGGGACAAACCGCACCAGCAAGGTCGATGGCTTCAACCCCAAAGGAGCGACAGGCGCCCCGGTTCGAACATTAGTCGCGCTTGCCGAATCTCTGTCGGCTGAGTAGGCGAGGGCTATTGTGATGAAGTCTTGATTCTCGCTCTGTCACGGGAGATTCCTGGGGAGAAAGTGAAGAGACCAGGGGCGACAACAATCAGGCGTCGTATCCACACCAAATTAGGTCCGGAAACGTTGGGTGAGACCGGAATTATTGATGTCATTGTCGTCATTCGGAGATGTCAGTCATATCAATTTGGTTGTAAAGGCTATATAGGTGTGGTAGCATTCGGCAAAGTAAAAATGGAGGCCCATTTGCCATGACAACCGCTCCACGGTGGACCTTCATCACCAATCATGGATTGGTGTTGAGTTATATTTCACATAACTCCACAAGCACTGCTCGAGAGATCGCTCAATCAATTGGCGTAACGGAGCGGACTACTCACAAGATTATTTCAGACCTGGAACTCGCCGGTTACATTACCCGAAGGAAGACAGGTCGTCGAAATGCTTACAGTGTCGATCCAACGCTTTCATTGCGCCACCACACCAAGCAGGATATTCTTGTGTCCGAGTTGCTTGAGGCGCTGACCAGCCAGTCGCTCAGTGACCTTATGGAACCCAAAGACTCCTCTGAACCCACGACTTCTTGAGGCAGTTCGAAAACCCATCTATCTTGGCTGACCCCAAGCCTTCGTTGACCGCCATATGCTCAGGCGCTAGAATTCTAAACGTAACGTGGTGAGCGTGGCCAAGTTGGTTAAGGCGCCAGGTTGTGGCCCTGGAGATCGAGGGTTCAAATCCCTTCGCTCACCCCACACTTATCCCCGATTCTAAAAGGCCCCTACCTTACCCGAGGAGGGTACCAGTATGCCCCAGTCATTCGCAGGCGTCGATGTCCTGCGTGAAGGCGACGCCCAAGGAAACCGGATGATCGTCCGGTTCACTACACAAAAAGGCTCCAATATTCACGCCATTGGCGTGCCGCAGGATTGGCCATCTCGGACGGGGCCCACATGGGCGTACTTATTCGAGAGTGACGGCCTGACCCTATTGGACCCTGGAGCGCACGGCTCGTACGATGAACTGTCTGGCGGGATCGTAAACGCAGGATTTGCCGTAAAAGATATAGACCGAGTGGTAATCAGTCATGGTCATTCTGATCATGACGGGTCCATTGCGCGCACGGTTATGGAGGCGGATGCAGGGTTGTGGGCGCACGGCGTTTACGCTTCGTTGCTTCCCTACAATCCCTGGGAAGTGCAGAATCGGTCCGCGACGGAACTTCACGCAGAGATGGCAAAAATCGCGAGCGCTGGAATGGACCGACGCAGCAGTTCCACTTATGAAGCGCGAAACAAGATTTATCTCGACAGCCGAAAAGGCCTCAGCGTTGACCACGCGGTAACCGACGCCGAGGAATTTGGTTCGGCCAGGGTGATATATGCTCCAGGCCACTCGCCCGACGAGCTATGTCTGGCATTCGATGGCGTGGTCTTCACTGGCGACCACGTTCTTCCTGAAATCACACCGCACCCGACAATGAAGGCCACGTATCGCGATCACGTGAAGGATGGAATTCCCAGCGAATATC
>JASLRP010000226.1 GCA_030743915.1 SAR202 cluster bacterium
GTCCGGATCGTTTATCGTGATTGGCGCATCCGCCAGCGCGGCCAGAGAGAAGCACATGGCGATTCGGTGATCGTTGTATGTGTCGATTGTAGCGGGCATGATCTGGTCCGGCGGATCGATCTCCAGGAAGTCCTCACCCTCGACGACTTCGGCGCCTACTTTACGAAGCTCAGTGACCATTGCGGCCAGTCTGTCGGTTTCCTTGACCCGCCAGTTATAGATGTTGCGAATGGTCGTTTTGCCTTTAGCGAACAGGGCCGTCACTGCCGCTGTCATGGCCGCGTCAGGCATGTGGTTAAGATCGACATCGACGCCTCGAAGCTCCCCTCTGGACACCTCGATCCAGTCCGGCCCCTGCCGAATAACGGCCCCGATGCTCTCAAGATACTGAGCGTATTTGGTGTCGCCCTGAACGCTGTCTGCCCCAATCCCGTTGACTCGCACCGTTCCGCCCCTGATCGCGGCGGCGGACATGAAGTAGGTTGCCGACGATGCGTCGCCTTCCACCAGGGCGCGACCGGGCGACTTGTAGGTTTGGCGACCGGGAATCTTGAAGGTTTTGTATTCGTGGTTCTCGGCGTGGATACCGAATCGCCTCATCGCGTCCAGGGTTATGTCGATGTATGGCTTGGACACGAGATCGCCGTTGACATCAATCTGAATGTCTCCCTGAGCCAACGGCGCGGCCATCAGGATTCCTGTTGTGAACTGGCTGGAGATATTGCCCCGAATTGAGACTCGGCCTCCGGTTAGACCGTTTGCCTTAATCCTGAGAGGAGGGTAGCCCTCGGACTGCAAATACTCGATACTCGCTCCCAGGGGGCGCAGAGCGTCCACCAAATCGCCTATGGGCCGCTCGTGCATGCGCGGCTCACCTTTGAGGACGAAGGAGCCACTACCCAGGCACACTGCGGCGCATAGCATTCGTGTCGCGGTGCCCGCGTTGCCCAGGAACAACTCCGCTTCCCGTGCAGGGAAAGGCCCGCCGACACCCTCGACCGTCTGGTAGAAGCCGTCGTCCGAGGGGTGATGGGACACCCCCAGTTTAGTCAATGCGTCGAGCATCACTCGGCTGTCGTCGGACGCCAGAATGTTATGGACCTCGGTCGTGCCCTCGGCCAAGGAGGCCAGGAGCAGCATACGGTTGGTCATGCTCTTGGAGCCGGGCAGTTGAATCTGCCCATCGATGTGGCGGACTGGTTCCAGCGTGAGAGTTTTCATAATGGAGTTATTTTAGCGACTTTCGGACCTGTCCGCTATAACGATCGCAGGGCCGAGCGCATGCCCGGCCCTGCGATCGATTATCCTGCCAACATATGCGACGATTTCGGCGCCTTACTGGGAGACGATGATTACTTGGTCCCGCAGATTGAGCAGGCCAGCGCCAGCATTATCTTGGTGCCAGAAATCAAACTGCGGATTCCGGCAGACTCGTCGGTGCCGTGGGCTCGGCCAAGCATCGGGTCGTCGTCGGGGTGGGAGCCGGAGAATCCGTAGGTCACAACGTTCAGAGGACGGGTGAATCGAGAGTCGGTGAATCCAGTGCTGATGGCGGGAACCCAACTGATATCGTCGCGTTCCAGAACCAGGGCCGTGGCCGCCGCGATGTGTTCAGCCAACTCCGTTTCAAACTCGGATGCGTTCGGCACGGCCATATAGTCTATTTCATAAGAGACTCCTGGGATATCGGCAATTATCGAGTCCAACTCGCCCCGCAGATAGTCATCGTTCTGGTGGGGCAGAGTGCGAACATCGGCGGTCAGGTTGATGACCTCTGGCACGCTGTTGGACTTGACCCCACCGTTGATCATGGTGGGCGTCAGTGTCATGCGGGACAGCGCACGCAGCATGGAGGCGAATCTCGGATTGTCCGTCTGGACCTCTTCGATGATCTCCTCGACATTTTCGGCGGAGGGTTTGTGTTCAATCGCGAAGTTGGACAAGTGAGCGAACAGGCTTGTGGAGGTGTCGAGTTCTGCCTCGTAGTTCTCAATCCGTCCCAACAGTTGGGAGAGCCGATACAGCGCGTTGGTCCCTTGCCACGGAACTGATGCGTGAGAGCTTACGCCCCGAATCTCGAATTCGACCTGAAGTCGTCCCTTTTCACCGACGCCCAGCACATACGTGAGGCCGCCCGCCGCCTCAATGGGCGTTCCGCCGCCCTCGTTCACCGCGAATGGGGCGGTGATCTTTTCGGGGTGGTTTTCAGCCAGCCAGCCAAAACCGTAGCGCCCGCCGTGTTCCTCGTCGGCGCCGGAGCAAAGAATCAGGCTGTTCTGAAGTTCGATGCCATTGCGCTTGAGCAGGCGCATGGCCATCATCTGGCAGGTGAGCAGGGCCTTGCAGTCGGACGCGCCGCGTCCGTAAACTCGGTCGTTGGCGATGGTGGCGCTGAAAGGCGGGTATGTCCATTTCTCCACCTCTTCCGTTGGCACGACGTCGGTATGAGACATGAACATCAGACGGGCGTCTGTGTTGTCGCCTTCGATACGGGCGATGATGTTTCCTCTCTCCGGGACCCTGCCGAGAATTTCAGACTCGATGCCGTCCACGGCCAAAAAGTCACGGACGTACTCGGCAACCGGAGTTTCGTCTCCTGTGGGCATCGTTCCGGTGTTCACGGACGGAATTCGCACCATGTCTTGCTCTAGTGCAACAATCTCGTCCTCCATTGCGTCGATCTGAGCGAATATGGCTTTGAGGTCTGGCATAGCTTCTCCCTTGAAAGGCTCCCGGCTGGGTGTGTTTGAGTTTGCGAAT
>JASLRP010000227.1 GCA_030743915.1 SAR202 cluster bacterium
ATAAGAGAGCATGTTTTGCCGTGTACATGCAGCATATTCGCGAGCAGTATGGCATCCCGTTCTGGGGCTCGCGGGAACCTACGCACTGGATGAATACCACGTTCTTCGGCTCTTTGCCGTCGGAAGGGCGTCGGACCTCTCCGAGCGTGGGGCCTGATGCCGAGAGAAGTCTCTCGAACTCCAGCCCGTTCAGCACGTCGGGGTACGTCCCGTAGCCGAAGTCCTTAGTCCCGTCAGCTCCGATCAGATCGAACCCGGTTGCCAGGACGATTGCGCCGAACTCTCGCTCGATGATCTCCTCACGCTGGTCAAAATCGATGGCGTCGGGGCCGCACGCAATGGCGCATGCCTCACATACAAGCACCCGATAGTCGCCGCTTTCGGACTCCAGGTTAGAGTTGATGCAGTTGTCCGCATCCAGAGTGTAAATGGCTGGAACGGCCTGAGGGAATGGAATGTGGATCGCCTTCCTCCAGGCAAGGCCCATATCGAACTCGTTGGGCAGCGAGACCGGACACACCGGAACGCAATCGTCACAGCCCGTGCAAAGGTCCTCGATTATGTATCGGGGCTTTTTCTTGACGCGCACGGTGAAGTTGCCCACATAGCCGCTGACTTCCTCGACTTCCGAGTACGTCAGCAGGTCGATATTGGGATGTCGGGAGACCTGCACCATAAGAGGCGTCAGGATGCACTGAGAGCAGTCCAGCGTCGGGAAGGTCTCAGACAGGCGGGCCATGTTTCCGCCTATGCTGGATTTCTTTTAAGCTGTGATCAACCTATGTGACCTCCGCCATCAGGTCAGCACGACAAGTTGCCTTCCCTTCATTGGTTTTGACGATGGCCTCCAGGATATCCTCGGGGTCATGGATGTCGCCTCCGGCGTGGGTCACTGACGCGATTCCGCAGGTATCCGTTGCGCACCGTTCCACCTCGCGCACCATCTGTCCCAGATTGATCTCTGGCACAACAAACCCCTTTACCTGCGAGGATAGCTGCCGAATTCTCTCTTCTGGGAACGGCCAGGCGGTCTTGAGTCGAAGCAGCCCGACATTAATTCCCCGATCCTCCGCCAGGGAGATTGCCCGCGCGGCAATCCTCGCCGATATTCCATAGGAGATCACCACGACGTCCGCGCCATCGACTCCCCGCTCCTCATAGTCGTAGATGTCGAAGCGGTTCAGGTGGATCTTGTCGTTCAGACGCTTGACGAGTATCTGGTGGGCTTCCGGAGTGGTGTCTGGATAGCCTCGCTCGTCGTGGGTCAGGCTCTCGCACAATACTCGATAGCCTGTGCCCGCCGAGGCCATCGCTGGAATGAGGTCTCCGTTGGTCTCGTAGGTCAAAAATTGACCGGGAGGTTTGTCAGGGCCCTTGCGGTCCCACACCTCGATATCTTCCAGCTCAGGTATTATCAGCCTCTCGGTCAGGTGACCGACCTCGGCGTCGGCCATAATCAATACCGGAGTTCGGTAACGCTCAGCGAAGTTGAACGCCTTGATGGCCAGGTCAAAGCACTCCTGGACCGACCAGGGGACGACGGCGATTATCTCGTAGTGGCCGTGAGACCCCAGCGAGCCTGCATCATGTCGCCCTGGGCTACCAGAGTGGGGAGACCGGTTGATGGAGCGCCCCTCTGGACGTTGCAGATCACCACAGGCGTCTCGGTGATGATTCCAAGTCCGAGGTTCTCCATCATCAACGAGAACCCGGGGCCTGACGTTGCGGTCATAGCCTTGCGGCCTGCCCATGCCGCCCCAAGTATGGAGGCGATTGAACCCAACTCGTCCTCCATCTGCATGTACACCCCATCTATCTGAGGAAGGCGCAGGGCCATTCGCTCCGCGGTCTCGGTGGACGGGGTGATGGGATAGCCGCCGAAGAATCGACAACCTGCCGCGATTGCGCCTTCGGCGATTGCGGCGAATGAACAAGATAAAACAGGTTTTCACGCAGGGCCAGACTCATGACCCGAACCTAGAGGGGTGGCTCACCGGGTCGCAATATTCCCGTTTTCGCTGGTTTTCTACAGCCCTGAACGCACCTTCATTAACCTTCCCGCCTAAGCGGCTGGTGTAAATGGATATTGATGTTTGAAGATGGTTCTTTGCGCAGCTGTCGGGAGCGCCTAGCCCATGCCCCACGTTATCGCGTTGCGCAGCAACTGCATGTAGGCGTCCGATTCCCAACTGGTGCGGATCATCCCTGGCTTGACGCCAGCCTCCTCAACGCTGGCATCGACTGTGGGACTGGACTGACTCGCAGGAGAATGGCAGTGACCGAGCGAAATATAAGTCGCGCCGCCTTTGCCAATGTCACGAGTGAATCC
>JASLRP010000228.1 GCA_030743915.1 SAR202 cluster bacterium
GTAGGCGCATCCATTGACGACGTGAGCGACGGCGTGGCGATGGACCCGCGCATCGGCGGCGCGTCGATGCGCGCTGGAGTGGGCTATGGAGGATCCTGTTTCCCAAAGGATGTCCGCGCTCTTGATTACGTGGCGTTGACTAACGGACACAATTTCGAACTCCTGAGGTCGGCTATCACCGTTAACAACCGCCAACGACTACTGCCATTGCACGCTCTGCGGGAGCGGTTCGGCAGGTTGTCTGGCATGAAAGTTGCGGTGCTGGGACTGAGTTTTAAGCCCGGAACTGGCGACATGCGCGAGGCTCCTTCGGTCGATTTGATACAGGCTCTTGCCGAGGACAACGCAGAAATCTCTACGTATGATCCGGTCGTGAACACTCCTGCCCGCGCCGGATTGGCCGAAAATGTCAGGGTTTGCAGCGAGATCCAAGAGGCCGTCGAAGGGGCGCAGGCGGTGGTGGTGATGACCGAATGGAGTGAAATAATTGGAGCAGACTGGGAGGCATTGTCCCTGAGCATGGAGTCTCCGAAGCTCCTGTTCGACGGCCGAAACTGCCTGGACCGGGACAGAATGATCGGGACGGGCCTCGAATATCAAGGCGTTGGACGCAATGGCGCCCATCGAAGGCGAAGCTCCAGGCTCGTGACGACAAACCAGGACTGATTGGGCCGATACGACATATGATCAACTCATCAACGCTCACCGAACTTCTGGATAGGATCGCTCAACGAGAAGCGACAATTGCCGTCGTTGGCCTTGGATACGTGGGCTTGCCTCTCGCCACAGTGTTCGCCGGTGGCGGGTTCCAGGTCATTGGTATCGACTCTGATGTTGGCAGGGTTGCGGCGATCAATAGCGGCGTGTCCTACATTCAGGATGTGCCATCTGACTTGCTTGCTGACCTCGCTCGCGACAAAGAGGCGGGAGCCGGGAATCTGAGCGCCACGACTGACTACTCGGCGATTGCGGACACTGACGTCGTGCTCATATGCGTGCCGACTCCGTTGGGCAAGACCAAAGACCCTGACGTTTCGTACATCGTGTCTGCCGCTGCGTCGATATCTCGCCATCTGCATCAGGGCATGCTTGTGGTTCTTGAAAGCACGACCTACCCGGGCTCAACTGAGGAACTTATCCTTCCCCAACTGCTGGAACATGCGTCTGCCAACTTCATCGTTGGTGAGGATTTCCATCTGGCATATTCCCCGGAGCGGGTGGACCCAGGACAGGGTCGATGGACCATTGTGAATACGCCGAAGGTCATTGGCGGCGTCACACCCGCCTGCACCGATGTGGCTCTCGCTCTGTATTCGTCGGTCGTCGATCATGTCATTCCGGCGTCGTCTCCGAAAACCGCCGAGATGGTGAAACTTCTGGAAAACACCTTTCGGGCAGCGAATATCGCTCTGGTCAACGAGATGGCAATAATCTGCGACAGGCTGGACGTTGATATCTGGGAAGTTATTGAAGCGGCCAGCACCAAACCGTTCGGGTTTATGC
>JASLRP010000229.1 GCA_030743915.1 SAR202 cluster bacterium
GGTCCGGGATCGCTGCTCGGCTGCCTGCCGGAACACGGCCGCGACCCCGAGCTGATTGAGAAGCTGCAGGCCGGCGACACGCTGAGACTGGTCGGCGGCGGTCACTTTCTGCAGCAGCCGATCTACGCCGAAGACCTGGCCGAGATGGTCGCAATATTTGGTTTGATGTTTGAGAGCGCCGCAATTGTGATGGCGGCTGTAGGCGCGATCGGGCTGCTATCCACGCTGTCGATGAGCGTGTTTGAACGGCTAAGAGAGATCGGAGTGATGCGCTCTATCGGCGCCAGTTCGTTTACGGTGACCAGCCAGTTCCTGACCGAGGGAATGTTGGTGGGAATGTCAGCATGGATCATTGCGGCCCCATTGAGCTACCTGGTTGGTCTTGGGCTGATAAAGAGCATGGGCATGGACAGTTTCATAGAAGGCATCGGGTATGATCCAATCGCCCTGGTGGTCGGTTTGGTCGGCATGGTCGTGATTACCATCCTTGCCAGCATCGGGCCTTCCCTGGGCGCCGCCCGCAAGACGGTGTCGGAAATCCTCAGGTATCAGTGATAACGAGAAGGAAAATTAAGGTATGAACGACAACCTTGTCAGGCTGGAAAACGTCGAGAAGGTTTTCAAGACCAAGGCAGGCCCTTTTACTGCGCTTCGCGGCGTTGACCTGCAGATCGAATCCGGTGAGTTCGTCGCCATTGTAGGGCCGTCGGGAAGCGGAAAGAGCACGCTTATCAACATGATCACCGGCATCGACCGGCCCACCTCGGGCGAGGTCCATGTGGCGGGCGAACGATTGACCGCTTTGAGCGAGAACAAGGTCGCCAAATGGCGCGGCAGGAACGTGGGCGTCGTATTTCAGTTCTTCCAACTCCTGCCGACCATGACCGTGCTTGAGAACGTGATGATGCCCATGCAGTATTGCGGCACATACAAAGGCCAGCGACGAGAGCGCGCAATGGAGGCGCTTGACCTTGTCCAAGTGCCCGAAACCGCCGACAACTACCCCAGTCAGATATCGGGCGGCCAACAGCAGCGCGCAGCTATCGCTCGGGCGCTGGTGAACGACCCGATGTTGCTGGTGGGAGATGAACCCACGGGCAACCTGGACACCATCTCGGCCGGCCTGATCTTTGAGCTTTTCGAGGAGCTTGTGCGGCAGGGCAAGACCGTAGTCATGGTCACTCACGACCGCGAACTTGCCGGCCGGATTCCGCGAGTAGAAGAGGTGCGTGACGGCCGTATCGTCGATGCCGGGGCGGTTGACGCCCGGCTTGTGACCAGTCGCTGAACGAGTCATCGGCTGCCAACGGCCGCAGCGAGTCGAACGTCGGGATTCAGGGGCCAGTCACCCATCATCAGGAGGCAGATTCAATGAAAATTACGCAGCGAGTCGAAGACAATGTCATCGTGTTCATGCCGGAAGGTCGCATAGACACCCAGGCGGCCAGCGACATGGACCAGGTGTTGCAGACTGCTATCTCTGAGGGCAGACACAATGTGGTGGTTGACATGGCCGCAGTGGACTACATCAGCAGCGCCGGATTGCGCTCTCTCGCCTCCGTGCTGGTCAAAACCAAGGCAGAGGGCGGTGATATGAAGATCGCCGGTCTGAACGAGCGCGTGACCCGTGTCTTCAACATCATCGGGTTCGATCTACTTATGTCGGTTCACGACACGGCCGATGCGGCCATCGGTGACTTCTCTTCCAGTGGCGCCTAATAGCCGGAAGTTGCGCCGGTCAAGGGGAACGGAATCGTCGCCTTGCGGTTAACTCGCCTACATTGAGCAATAATCCGGAAACGCGTGTGGTCGTATGGGGTGAGTTGCGTGTGGAAGCCACCCTTGAGAATCTGCGCAAGGTCTCGGAGTTTTTGCGAGACATTGAACAACGACTGCTGCTGACCGAGGAATCGTCGTTTGACCTTGATCTCGCCACTGAAGAGGCGGCAGCCAACATCGTGCGTCATGCTTACACGCCCGAACGCCCTGGAGACATCCTTGTGCGAGTGGAGACTGACGACGACACCGTGAGGATCACGCTAACAGACTGGGGCGTTCCGTTCGATGCGGGCGGCGTAAGCCCGTTCGACGCGGGCGCGTCGGTTGAGACGCGCGCCGAGGGCGGGATGGGGTTGCAGCTCATCAACCATCTGATGGACAACGTCGTTCGTGGGACAGCGCCGACGCCCGGCGGACCGAACACCTTTGTGCTGACCAAACACAGGGAGCCACGACGCGCATCCGATGTCGGAACCGGAGCTAGAGGCGAAGAGATCGAAGAAGGGCCACATCCCTGGATTAATTCGGCGATTTCGCTGAGGACGCTCCTTGCCTCTCTGGGTTTCGGGATGGCGGCGCTGGCGGTTGTGGAAGCGGGACTGACGCTGCCAATGCCTGGCTCCGGCGTGGTGACCGACCCCGGCGAGGTGTTCACGACCACGGGAGCGAGCTTCACGGGGCCGGTTGGCGGAGCGCTGATCGGCATACTGGCCGGGTTCCGCGAGCCGGAGATTCCACTTGCCAGCGTATTGGCGCACGCGCTCGGCGGGCTTTGGATGGCGTTCAGCTTCAAGTTCCTGGTGCATGAGCGCCTGGAGATGCCTGCCAAGGTATTGGGCTGGGCCGCTCTGGTGCTGGTGTATTATTACGTTTTCGTCATACCAGGGTTTGTGATCGGCCAGGCCGTCTTTTACGCGGACGGCTACGCAAAGGCCTACGGGGAAGGGACCTCGCTCCTTCGAGCATATGGAACACTCGGAGAAGGCGCCCTGCCCGAAGCGTTGCTCACCACTGTTGTCACATCCCTTGCGTTCATCGCCCTCCCAAGAAGGAACCGCCGGCCCATGTGGTAGGTTCAGCATCGTATTCGGCCCGAATAGAAACCTGCGATGCTTCAATCACGGCCCTGTCATCAACAGAAAGAAAGCGAGAGGCGCCATAGAACTCGAAGGCACAATAATATCGGCTAGACCCAATGCGAAAGAGGAAAGCGCCAGACGCCGCCATTTTGAGTTGATTGTGGCGTGTCTCGTGGTGGCTTTCATGAGTCTGACGTGTTCTGATGTTGAAGATGATCTGGTCAAACCGACGCTCAGGTTCCATGACCTGCAAAGCGAATCAAACTGGCTCAACAACGCCATCGCCGGATTCATCGTGGAGGAAGGGTATGGCTATCCCGTCGAGTCAGTCGTCGCGAGCACTCCGCGGATGCAAGAAACCCTTCCCGCCGGCGAGATCGATATCAATCTCGAAGGGTGGCAGCAGAACACCGCCGAATGGTACGACGAGGAGATCGATAAGAAGACCATAATGAACCTGGGCATGATCTACGAAGCGAGTTCGCAGGTGTTCGTGGTCCCGAGATGGGTGGCCGAAGAATACGGCATACGCACGGTCTTTGACATGAAAAACCATTGGGAACTGTTCACTGACTCCCAGGACCCATCGAAAGGCGCCTTCTACAATTGCATCGTGGGCTGGCGTTGTGCCGATATCAACAAGGTCAAACTGGATGCCTACGGGCTTACCGAGTACTACAACGTTGTCTCGCCTGCCTCGGCGGCCGCGCTGGACTCGGCGCTCGCCGAACCGTACAAAGCGCACAGGCCAGTTTTCGGTTACTACTGGACTCCCACGGCGCTGATGGCGGTCCATGATTGGTATGTGCTGGCGGAGCCGCTGCACAGTGAGGAGTGCTGGAACCAGGTGCTGAGAGCAGCGGAAGACAATTCCGTAGCGACTCCGGCTCAGGCCTGCGCCTATGAAATGATCCCTATCGACAAGCTGGCCCATGCTGGTTTGCGAGACAAAGCGCCCGAAGTGTTTGCAATGCTCGACAAGATGATGGTTGGGTTGGAACCGCTCAACGCCACGGTTGCGTGGGCCGTCCAAAACGCTGTCGAGGACTGGAATCTGGCGGCGGTTCACTATCTACAGAACAACGAGGTCCGGTGGCGAACCTGGGTCACGCCGGACGCTTACGACAAGATCCGCGCCGCCCTGAAGACTTCCAGATAGACGCCCGCGCAGGATGTGAGTTCACCATGCTGAGAAGCTCCCTTGTCTGGAAACTGACGATCTGGTTTTTGCTGCTGTCCCTGCTGCCCATCGGCGTGATCGTTCTCTTCATCCGCCAGGACGTGTCGGAAGAGTTCATGAATCTGGCCAAAGAGGACACTGGCAGCCAGGTTTCATTGCTGGCCAACGAGATAGCGTCATCCATCGACGACCGGGAGTTGGAGTCGATTCTTGCAGACGCGACAAACGAGACCCAGGTTGCGTTTCTCCTGGGAGAGGACGGAGCGTACGTCTTCCACGGCGACGCAAGCAAAATGGGCAGCTTGATCTCGGACGACTTCTCAGCGGAGGTTGTGCGCAGCGTCCGTAGCGGGACCAAGGGCGTTATTGTCGAGGAGGACAGTGGCCGGCTGATCGGCTTCTCCGGCGTGCCGACCGCGTTCACCAAGGCTGTCCTGGCGGTGGATAACTCCGTCGTCTCAACGCCGATGTCGAAGATCGAGAGGGCAGCGTTCGTTCAACTCGCTTTGAGTTTGGCCCTAATTTCGATAGCGGGCGGCGTGGCCATCTGGGTAATGTTTGGGCCAATCCAACAGTTGACCAGAGCAGCACAAGAGATCGGGGCCGGCAACCTGGACGTGACCGTTGACCCATCCAAGATGGAGGGCGAGTTAGAGATTCTGACCACCGCCTTCAATCAGATGACACAGCAGGTGTCTGGCCGCACCAGAGAATTGAAGACACTCGAAGAACTCGGGCGCGCGATCATCAACGGCCCTCCGGATGCGTCAACTCTGTCCGAAATCGTAACCGAGCACGTACCCATCATGTTCCCGGACAGCCGCATAGACGTCCGCATCTTTCCCGACCAGACGCTCTACAGCGGTCAGGGCGTTGGCCCGCCTGTCGACTCTTCGGTCTGGGGGTGGCTGGCCACGGCATCCGAGGCACGGTGTTTCATGCCCGGGGATCAATTCCCCTGGGACGGGGCGCCGGGAAACGACGCCGTGGTGGCAGTCCCGATTCTTGATTTGGAAGCGCAAGAGCCGATTGGCGGGATTCATCTGTCGCTTGGAAGCGACCCGGATGCCGCTCCGAACCTTCTGCCAGCAGTCCTGTCTCTCGCGGCGCAGATCGCTTCGGCGCTGCACATGGCCAGGGTGTACGGTCAGGAACTCGCTCACGAGACAATCGCCCAAGAGCTGGCGCTGGCCGGGCAGATACAAGAGAGCTTCTTGTCTGCCGACCTGCCTGACGTTCCGGGTTGGCAGCTGGCGGCGATGCTCAGACCAGCCAGAGAGACGTCTGGAGATTTCTATGATGTCATCCCATTGCCCGGCGGGCGGTTGGGAATTCTTATCGCGGATGTGGCCGACAAGGGTATGGGGGCCGCGCTGTATATGGCCTTGAGTCGCACGCTCATTCGCACCTACGCCGTCGAACACGAGACACAACCCGAACTGGCGCTCAGCGCCGCGAACCACCGCATTCTGGCGGACACGGGCTCTAACCTGTTTGTCACCGTCTTCTACGGAGTCTTCGATCCAGCGTCGGGAGCGCTCACCTACTCCAACGCGGGGCATAACCCGCCGTATCTTCTCAGCGCCGGAGACGGAAACGCGATCTCTGAGCTGGAGCGAACGGGCGTGCCACTCGGCATAATCGACGGCATGACATGGCAACAGAAATCGACTCAGATAAATCCCGGCGACATATTGCTCTTCTACACCGACGGCATCACCGAAGCGCAGGACGCCCAGGAGGCGTTCTTCGACGAAGACCGTGTGCAGGACTTCATCCGCGCCAACCTCGGTCGTTCAGCCGACGACATCCAGACCGACCTCATCGCTCAAGTCGATACTTTCGTAGGCGCCGCTCCCCAGTTCGACGACATCACGCTGCTGGTCGTGGTGCGAAGGGCCGTCGATGGTGATTGATAGGCACGGAAATGATCCAGATACAGAGGTCCGAAGCAAGCAACGCGCTCGATCTATCCCCATGAGACCAACCGCTAACCATGTCGTCGTAATAAAAGCGTTTTGTCCGTGCGCGCCCAGTTTGCGGCGAGAGATGCCACACAGACTATACACACCGGATCGCCCCTGCCTCTTGAAACCTGAGCTATTAATCAATGGCGCTAGTTGGTCTACAGACTGAATTGGGTAATTGACCTGTGCACGAATCTCGACTCGTCAGGCTCGAGACCGTTCCACTGCGTCAAGATGTTGAATGCGGCCGTGGTAAAGGCCAATCGTGCTCGAAAATAGCCCCATACCCGGTGCATGACTTTTTTGAATTGATTCACCAAAGTGAGCACGTACAAGTGGTTACGACGCCTATGCGCTCGTTCCACTCTCCACGTCTGCGCGCCTTGAGATTGGAGGAGTCGCCTTCTCTGGCTTGGAAGCCTGTGTCAGCCAGAACGACCATGTGATCTTCGAACTTTCTGATCAGGTGTTAAAACCGAGTGTCGTGGACATTGGCGCTGTCACAGTCCCAGGCTGTGACCAAGCCCAGGTGGTTGAGCAACAATGCCAACTTTCCTCCCACGATCCAACGATAGTTGGACCTTCCTTTCTTTCCGATTTGTCTGTCAGGCCTTCCTTCCCGAACTCAGTGTCCCCCTGGTGGCGCTGTCCAACCACTCCAAATCTTCGTCCGAGGCGATGACCCGGCTTTTCAGTTCAAATCCTACCTCGAAGGCCGTGAACCTTACCCAGGACTGCCTTGATGTGGTCACGATTCTTTGTATCGATTGAGCGCCGGTGAATGAGCCAACAGATGGGGCGCTCTCCCGGTGGGGCCCGTTAACGACACCGTCAATAGCGCCAGGGTCATCTCCGAAATGAGGGCGCTGCTGGCGGACTGGATGGTTCGCATAGAGGATATCCTCCACGCGCTATTTCCGCGTACAATCGGTCGTGGCCAGTAGATTGTGAAAATTCGAGATCAGGAGCAGAACATGTTAGGAGACCTGACAGGCAGGAAGGCGCTGGTTACGGGCGCAGGCTCAGGAATTGGGAGAGGCATCGCCACTGTGCTGGCGGACCAGGGAGCGTCGGTGGCCGTGACTGACCTCAGCCAACAGTGGGCCGACGAGACGGCCGCGCTCATTACCGACGCTTCGACCCTGAGCATTCAGATGGACGTCACCGACTCTGCCTCGGTGAACGCCGCTGTGGGCCAGGCGATTTCCCAGTGGGGCACACTGGATATCATCGTCAACAACGCCGGTGTCGCCAGAGCACCCAGCGGACAACCCGAGGACGACTGGGACGTGACATACGAGATAAATGTTCGGGGCGTTGTCCGATGCTGTGAGGCGGCGCTTCCCCACATGCAGGAACGGGGCTACGGCAAGATCGTCAACATCGCCTCGATGGCAGGTCACGGAGGACGACGGAGCGGCGGAGCCTACGCCGTCAGCAAAGCCGCCGTCCTGCGTTACACGCGAGGGCTTGCGGCAGAGCTTGCGTCATCCAATATCAACGTGAACGCTATCTGTCCAGGCGCGGTGTGGACTCGGTTTCAACAGGAGGGCGCACGGGTTCGACAGCAGGCCGACCCCTCGCTGGCAGACCGGGACATTGAGGATCTGTTCCATGAGCGATACGACCCCGTCATTCCCATGGGCCGCCCTCAGACACCGGAAGACATCGGCAAAACAACCGCGTTTTTGGTGTCCGAAGACTCCCGAAATATCACTGGACAGTGCATCCACGTGGACGGCGGCGTGATCCTGCGTGACTGACGCTACGCCTTACAATCAGAATCAGACCAGCGAGCCGGCCTCACTCCCGTAAACGCGAGGAGTCCAGGCGCCTGATTCTACGGCGGTCAGGAAGTCCAGCACTGCATTGTTGAACAGGTCCGGCTCCTCCAGGTTGATGGCGTGGCCGGACCGGGGGAATATCACCAGGCCCGAGTTCGGGATGTTGCGCTTCATGTACACGGACGTCTCGATGCACGGGTCGTCCTCATCGCCCGTCATGATGAGCGTCGGGACGTCCAGGGCGCGGAGTTTGTTTTCCAGTTCGAAGATGGACGGACGTCGGCCCTGGATTCCCTGAAACGTGAAGGCAGAGCCGATGTTGGAGTGCTCCATTAGCTGGGCGCGGAACTCCTCATAACCCCTGGGGTCCTTTCGGAAAAGTTGGACTCTGGTAGGGCTGTTGGAGTAGTCGCCCATCGACTCCATGCCACCGGAGCGCATCCCGTCTGCGACCAGGTTCACTGTTTGACGGAACGCCTCCGGGTCGGTGGAGCCGGAGCCTGTGCCCGCAACCACCAGCGAACGGGCCATGTCTGGATAAGTCAGGCCGAAGTTCAACGCCACGTTGCCGCCCATGCTGAGGCCGCCGACGTGGGCCTTCTCGATGCCAAGATGCTCCATCAGTCCCTTCACGTCATCGACGGCCTGCTCCTGAGTGTAGTCGTCCAGGCTGTTGGGAATGTCCGAGGGCGGGTATCCCCGCGCGCTGTATGTAATGACCCGATAGCGGCGACTGAAAAACCGCATCTGAGTCTCCCACGACCGGTAGTCGCCGGCGAACTCGTGGCTCCATATCAGCGGATAGCCTGATCCGGCTTCCTCATAGTAGATATTGATTCCGTTGATTTCGGCTTTGGGCATGGATTGCTCCTTCGAGTATCAAGATGTCAGGTGTCAGGAAGTCAATCACAACGCTGAGTCGAGGGCAAGTCTTTGTGTTTGAACCCGTTCTTCGGCGCTTCGTCAGGAGGGGCACGCTGATCAACTCATCCGCTATAATGACACTTAAAGCATCGACGTTCGGAGGGTCCCGTTTGGCGCAGACGCGAATCATGTACTGGAAGGAGATTCCTGTTCAGGTCCAGGCGAAGGACGATCAAGGCGCTGTGTCGAGACAGCTTGACGAGCGGTTTCAGCAGGGCGTGGACGCTATCTCGATGTTTGATGGCAGCGCCGGAAGTGACGAATATCTGGACGCCTGGGAGTGGGGCCCGTTTTCCGAGTTCGATGGCGCCGCTGAGGATTCGGCAGACGCTCTTGTTGAACGGCTGAACTCCGGATTTCCGCAGGACTTCGTCGCTCGGGTAAGAGACCTGCATCGAGACGGCCAACGCGATCCAAAACCGGGAGCAGTTGACCACTGGATTGGCGGCGGTTGATAATGATGTCGCATCACACAAGAAAATGGAGCGCTCCTAGATGACCAACAACGATACGAATGTCAAAGCCAAGACGATTTTGGAACGGGTGGCCGCCGGCGACCTGCTGATCTCCGATGGCGCCACGGGCACATACTTGCAACAGCACGGCCTGGAGCCTGGTGGTTGTCCTGAGGAGTTCAATGCAAGCCACCCCGAAGTGATTAAAGGCATGGCGAAGTCGTACTTCGACGCTGGCTCGGACATGGTGCTGACCAACACTTTTGGCGGCTCCCGCTTCATGCAGAAGAAGTACGGATTCGAAGCTCGTGTTTCCGAGTTCAATCGGCTGGCGGTTGAGCACGCCAAGACTCAGATTCCCGACTCCAGCCACTACGTCGTAGGCTCCATCGGGCCGACGGGCGAGTTCATTGCGCCTCTGGGTGAGGTGAGCGAGTCCGAGATGTACGATTCCATGACCGAACAGGCAGTCGCAATGGCTCAGGGCGGCGCGGATGCCATTCTTATCGAGACTCAGATGGCTATCGAAGAGGCCGTGATTGGCGTCAAAGCGATTAAAGACAACACGGATCTGCCGGTGTTCGCGACGATGGTGTTCGACAAGGGACCGAGGGGATTTTTCACGATGATGGGCGTTACTCCCGAACGGGGAGTCACGGAACTGCGCGAGGCCGGAGCCGACATCGTGGGCGCGAACTGCGGCAACGGCATCGACGCAATGGTCGAGCTGGCCCAGCAGATGCGCGTCGTTGATGACGGCTACATGATGATTCAATCCAACGCAGGCATCCCCGATCTGAAGAACGGCGAGGTCGTGTATAACGAGTCGCCGGAGTTCATGGCCGAGCGCTTCAAGACGCTGGCGGACATGGGGTTTAACATCCTGGGCGGATGCTGCGGCACCGGCCCGGACCACATTCGCGCCCTGTCTAAGCTATTCCGAGGCTAACAGCCGCCCTGAGGCCTGGAGTAGTCGGGAAGAACTTCTGTTGCGAATAGCTCCACTGACTGCATTGCCTGTTCGTGGGTGATATCTCCCCACTGGAACGAGCAGACCAGATAGTTGGCTCCTGTCTCGATATACTCGTCGAGATATTCTCGCACCGACGCCGGCGAGCCAGCCAGCGCGACGCCTCCCAGTCGGGTGGGATTCTCTCGGGTCGCCTGTCTGTCGAAACGCTCTATCTCGGCCTCGATGTCCCGGCGGGTTTCTCTCTGAGGCAGTCCGGCGGGCCTGTCTCCAACGAAGCCAAAGGAACCGTCTTTGCTCTGGAGGAACTGGTCCAACCCACGTTTTTCAGCCTCCAGCCTTCTTGGAGTGCCCAGGTTCCAGCGGTAAGTCTCCCATGCTGGTCTCGCAATGGCGATAGCCTCGTCGTCTGTCTCAGCAACCACCATGTGGACGACCAGCCCGATTCGAGGCTCCGTGCCGTGCAGAACGGGAGTCTTGTCGCCCTGATGTTGTTCCCACAACTCGTGGTACCGGGGCACCTGGGTTTTCAGGCTCTCCATGTCACCGACAATGACCGTGTTCATGCCCTCGATGGCCGCCGTCTCGACGTTGCGCATGTACCACATGGGCGGGCGCGGTGACTGGGCAGGCCCGAATCTCATGGGAAGCTCATCAAAGCTGTGGAACCGTCCCTCGTAGGTCAGCGACTCGTTGGACAAACCGAGTATGATGATCTCCAAAGTCTCCTGGTAGCGGGCGTAATTGGTCGCCGAGTCGGCCTCCTGTCCCCAGAAGTGCGCCTCCAGCGTACCGCCGCGCCCGACGCCAACCTCCAGGCGTCCGCCGCTGAGGTTGTCCAGCATACTGATTTCCTCAATGAGTCTGAGAGGATGGTGTAGAGGCAGGACGTAAACACAGGGCCCAAAACGTAGGTTAGTAGTCCGTTGAGACACCGCAGCTAGAAACACGTTCTGTGAAGGGGCGAGACTATGAACTGCGGGTGTGTGGTGCTCTGCCAGGTGGTAGGCGTAGAACCCTGCGGAATCGAGCCTCTCGATTTGCTCCAACCTATCGTTGTAAATCTGATCGAGCGGTTGACCGGGCACCGGCTCTATATGGTCGAAGACGCCAAACTCCAGGGACATGCAAAACTCCTCAAGGCTTCATCGGGTAGGCTCCGATTGTAATTGCGCGTCTCTGGATGGTCAATTCGACGTTCTTGTGTGTCGATTGACAACATCGACGATGGCACATACCGTTACTGCCAACCTGGGAGCGTTCTGGACCCAGAGGGATTGGGTTTCACGCCGAAGATTTCGATCAGTATCAAGCAAGAGGTTTTGCACATGCCATACACAGACAATGACGGTGTCCGAATTCACTACGAAGTGAAGGGCGACGGGCCGCCTCTCGTGCTTCAGCATGGGCTTTCAAGCAACATGAGCCGGTGGAGTGCGGCTGGGTTTGTTGACGCGCTCAAGAGCGACTACAAGATCATGCTGATCGACGCTCGTGGCCACGGCGACAGCGACAAGCCTTATGATGCCGATGTTTACGACCGGAAGATCATGGCGTCCGACGTCATTGCAGTGCTGGACGCTGAAGGGGTCGATAGGTCTCATTATATGGGTTACTCGATGGGCGGCAGCATCGGGTTTGGCCTTGCTGAGTCGTATCCTGACCGTTTCCATTCTCTGATAATCGGTGGGATGCATCCTTACCCTATCAATGGATTAGACAATCTTATCGAGATGCTCAAGGGTGGAATGGAAGCGTGGGTTGGCTCGATGGACCCGCAACCCACGCCGGAGCGCAAGAAGATGTTGCTGGCCAATGATCCACGGTCGATTACAGCCGCCGCTCTGGGACTCAGAAACCGCCCTGACCTGTCTCATGTCTTGCCCACGATGACGATGCCCTGCCTGGTTTACGCCGGCGACGCCGATGACCTTCAAGTTGGCGCCGAAAAGTGCGTGAAGGATATGCCCAACGTTACATGGGCTTCCCTGCCCGGCCTGGACCACGGTCAGGCGATGGAGCGCAGTGATATGGTCTTGCCCCATGTCAGAAGTTTTTTGAGCGGCGTCGCCCAGAGCGCAACGACGGCAGACTAGCCGACGGCGCAAGCAATTAGTCGTCTCGATTCCCGGATGTGTTAAACTAACTCATCGCAGTAATATGCGAATATCCACCATCACCGAGGAACCAGATAGTCCCTTGAAGAAGTAACTTCAACATAACACCCGCTGAATCTGGCAATTAGGGCAACGACGCCGGTCGTTACGTGCCCGTCAATTTCTCTCGTCAGAGGGGTCGTTATGTCACTGTGGTTCCACGGGTGACTTTGTATTACTCTACCCAATCGTCCTCGTGGACCGATGTTTGCCTTCCAATATCGGGAACACCTGCGAGGTGGTTATGCTTAGAGTTAGTCGAATCTCCAAGACCTTTGGCGTACAGCCAGTCCTTGACGAGGTCTCATTCGTTGTAAATCGGCGTGATCGGATCGGCCTTGTGGGGCCGAATGGGTCCGGCAAATCGACGATCCTTGGCATTATTTCTGGGGCAGAGACCCCCGACTCGGGTCACGTCGCCCTGGACACATCGACAACGGTCGGGTACCTCGAGCAAGGGCTGGACCACACACCCGGCCAAACTGTGCGCGAAGTGAGCCAGTCTGCCATTCAGGGACTGGACGACGCTCGGTCCGAACTTCAGAGACTTGCCCTGGAAATGACCATCGCTCACGGGCCCGCTCTCGATGAATTGATCAGCGCGTACGGCGCGGCGGTTGATCGCTTCGAATCCCTGGGCGGCTACGAAATCGATCAGCGAACCACCGAGGTGCTGTCGGGGCTGGGCCTGGGGGCCATTGACTTGAATACTCCGGTCGAGTTGCTCAGCGGCGGTCAGCAGACTCGACTTGGCTTGGCGCGGATACTGCTCTTCCAACCTGATCTGTTGCTGTTGGACGAACCGACCAATCACCTGGACATTCAAGCCTTGGAATGGCTGGAGCAATTCGTTTCTGGCTATAACGGCGGCGTGTTGATCGTCTCCCATGACCGGGTGTTTCTTGATAACACGGTCACGCAGATATTCTCTTTGGACGAGGATACCCACAACCTGACAGCGCACCCCGGGAACTACAGCGATTACGCAGAGTCGATGGCCCGCACGCTGGAGAAAAGGTGGGCCAGGTGGAACGACCAGCAGACAGAGATTCGACGCATGGAGGCAGACATACGAAACACCAAGGACCGCGCTCTGGTCACGGAAAGTTCGACGAACCACGACCATTATCGACGAAAAGCCAAAAAAGTGGCGCAAAAAGCGAAGGTCAGAGAGCGAAGGTTGCGCAAGACTTTGATCAGCGACGACCGGGTCGAAAAGCCAAAGCCAAAATGGGAGATGAAGTTGGAGTTTGGCAACATGACTCGCGGTGGGCAGATTGTTTGCGACGTGGACCGGGTCGGCCACGCGTTTGGGCAGAGTCGGTTGCTGGATGATGTGAATCTTACAACGACTCATGGTGAGCGCATCGTGCTTATTGGGCCAAATGGCTCTGGCAAATCGACACTATTGAAGATCGTCGTCGGAGAGTTGACGCCTACGGCGGGCCGAGTTCGTATCGGGAACAATGTCCGAATCGGGTACATGCCCCAGGACCAGGAGTCGCTGGACCCAATGATAACGCCCTTGATGCTGATTCAGCGGGCCTCTCTGATGAACGAGACGGACGCTCGACATTTCTTGCATCAGTTTTTGTTTGAAGGAGACAATGTTTTTGTGTCCATCGGCGACCTGAGCTACGGCGAGCGCTCCCGCTTGACGTTGGCGAAGCTTGTGCTGACCGGAGCTAATTTTCTTGTCATGGACGAACCCATCAACCATCTGGACATTTCTTCTCGCCAACAGTTTCAGGCTGCCCTCGAAGCGTTTCCTGGCACGGCGCTTGTGGCGACCCACGATAGGGCGTTCATCGACGAGTTCGCCACCGCTATCTGGTCGGTCAACTCAGGCAGGGTGCAGCGCTTCGTCGATAGGGAAGACCTTGCGCGCGTGACGGGCATCGAATAGCGTTGAGCGGATTGCTGGCGTTCGCTCCATCAATAACTGGCCAAGTCCAGTAGAAGATTGTGCGGGCAAATATCAAAATGCCTCGGCCTGGTGAACCACTTTGCCCCCGATCATCGTAAGCAGCGAGGTTACGGTCGGGATTTCCGCCTCTTGCATCGTCAGAATGTCGTCGGACAGAACAGCCATGTCGGCCAGCTTTTCTGGCTCGATGGAACCTCGCCGGTCTTCTTCGAAGCAGAAATACGCGCCGCCCATCGTGAAGACTCGCAGCGCGTCCATTCGGCTCAGGCGTTGGTCAGGGCCGAGAACCTTCCCCGTCTGACGTTCGGTGCGGGCAACTGCTGCCCATAGGGTCGCGAAGGGATTGTAGGGTTTGTTATCGGTTCCGAACGCGTAGTGGACTCCCATCTCGTCATATCTTCTGTGGGGCACCGCGCTGTCCGCGAGATCGGGTTGGTCGAGATACTTCGAGCCTCGGAGCCAGAGTTCTGTCAGCGGGATCGTCTCCACCACCAACCCCAGGTTCTTGATGCGCTGAAGCTGTTCTGGTGACGCCTGCAACACGTGATTGATGACCCAACGCTTCTGGTCGATTGGCGTTTCTTGATGGACCTCCTCGAAGATGGTCAAGACTTCTTCCAGAACGTCCCTGACCAGAGTGTTGACCCTCAGGTTGTGACGCGCCGCCAGATGACCAAACTTCCGAAATCGGTCGGCGTCGTTGTATGCCTGGCCGAATCCGGCCCAGCCGGTAAAGGGAAGCTCCGCCAGTCGGGATTCGGCTATGTATTGACTGCCTTCGTACTGGAGGTAGATTCCTGTCAGCTTGAGCATCTCGTCGCCGAATCCGGAACCGGAGGCGGTGTGCCCCCATTGCTCCATATCCTGCTGGGCCTCCTCCGCCGACTCCCACACCGGATTGAGGACAAGCTGCGAGCGCACTGTGGCGGCTCCCGAGTCCCAGACCTCTCTGTAGGCGCGGACGACCTCTGGCGCGACACCGTGCCCCTCGTATGTGCTGGTCGTTCCGACGGAGTTGTATAGCGCCATCGAACGCTTCAACGCTGCGACTCTCTGTGTGTGAGTGAATCGAGGCACAACTCGCATCAGGTTGAACTCGACGGTGGGGTAGGTGTTCTGGTCGATGAATATCCCCGTAGGCTCGCCATCGGAGTTTTTCTCGATAGTCACCGTCGAATCGGGCGACTGAGTGTGGCGGTCGATGCCAGCCAGTTTGAGCGCGGCGCTGTTGGCGATGGAGATTGAAGGCGGCACATTCCACGGAGTCCATATGCCCCGGATGTACACCGGGTTGTCAGGCGATACCTGGTCAAGTTCCCAGCGAGTCGGGTATCGCCCCTCGGCCAGACTCTGAGGCATGTCAGTGTAGTTGGGAGGGTCGCCAATCGGCATTGTCACAACCCACTCCCCCGGACTTGTGGTCGAGACCTGCTCTCGGATCACTTCCAGAATGTCAGTGATTGAACGGGAATCGGCCAGTGTCGGGAAAATCTCCTTCAGACCTTCCCTATCCATATGGGCGTGGATATCGACGATGCCGGGGATGAGCGTCCGCCCTCTCAAATCCGTAACCTTCGTTTCCAGGCCGGCCAGGGGCAGAATGTCGTTGTCAGCGCCCACGGCCTGAATTGCGTTGCCTTTGACGGCCACGGCGGACTGAATAGAACTCGATGAGTCCATTGTCAGAATCTGTCCATTGTGAAATATCAGGTCGGCGGGACTCGTTGAATTGGTCATGGCGCGCACTCTCCAGATGGTCGGTTGTGTCAGATGATACTAAATGCGATAGGATTGGGTCATCGTTGATGACCACCAGTCCCGTTTCATATCGTCACCATACAAAAACCAGGAGTTCTCATAATGTCAGAGCGAGCGCCACGTCTTGAAGGAAAAGTAGCCATCGTAACCGGCGCTGGAGCGTCCGGGGAGATCATGGGAAACGGCAAGGCGACGGCGATTCTTTTCGCTCGCGAGGGGGCGAAGGTCCTGCTGGTCGATAACGAGGAAGATCGCGCCACTCAGACTCTGGAAACCATCACTGCCGAGGGCGGCGAGGCGTCGGTGTTCACCGCAGACGTCAGTCGAGCCGATGACTGCGAGGCGATGGTTCAAGCCGCCGTCCAGAGATACGGACGTCTCGACATTCTGCACAACAACGTTGGCATCGGTGGTTCGGGAACTGTGCTTGAGGTGAGCGAAGAGGACTGGGACCGCGTGATGACGGTCAACGTGAAATCTATGATGCTGACAAGCAAGTTCGCCATCCCCCAGATGGTGTCATCGGGCGGCGGAGGCTCAATAGTCAACATCTCGTCGATTTCGGCGGTTCGACCTCGGGGCCTGACGGCGTACAGCGTGTCCAAGGGCGGGGTCATAGCTCTGACCCAGGCGATGGCGATAGACCACGCTCCAGACGGAATTCGGGTCAACTGCATCATGCCGGGGCCAGTTTACACCTCGATGGTCGCCCGAAACATGACCGAGGAACGCCGCGCAACCCGTAGGGAGGCATCGCCTCTGGGTGTCGAGGGTTCGGGGTGGGACATCGGCTACGCCGGGCTGTTCCTGGCGTCCGATGAGGCACGCTGGATAACGGGCGTCATCCTGCCTGTGGATGGCGGAGTCACGATAGCCAGCCCGTCGAGGTAGCATTCAGCAATTAGCATTGGGGCGGCGACCGACTTACTGTCATGAACGCGAGTCGCCCAAACACACGATTCCGAGCAGATGTGAAGAATCTGGTAGCGCTAAACAGCGCCTGATTCACTCGTGACCAGATGCTTCGCTTTAATCAGCACGGCATCATGAATCAACTGGGTCTATTATTCAAATGCGCTTTCGCCAAGTCGTTGAATTTCAGATCAGGTTGAATCCGAAGGGGCGTCCTCAGAATCTAGAACTGACCTCACTCTGCGCACCAAGATGTCGGGCATCGTGGGTTTTTCGATAAACTCTGCGCCCGATTCTGGCAGGTCTTTGGGGTAGCCTGACATATAGATGATCTTGGCTTCGGGGCGCAAAATCCTGAATCGGGTTGCCAGTTCGGTGCCACCCATCAATGGCATGACGATATCGGTCAGAAGAAGGTCGATCGGTTCTTGGGGCTGGCTCCCAGCGATACGCACGGCCTCGGCTCCGTTGCTGGCTTGCAGGATATTATACCCTTGCGATTCCAGCACTTCGACCATCAGCGATCTGACCAACGGCTCGTCCTCGACCAGTAAAATGGTCTCGTTTCCGGTGGGCCAAGACCTTTTTTCGTCGAGTCGCGAATCTGTAATTGGCTTCTCTTCCACTCTCGGAAGATAGATCTTGAACGATGTGCCCTCTCCCGGTTGGCTGTCAACCGTGATATGTCCTCCGCTTTGAGTCACGATGCCGTAGCATGTGGACAGACCCAGACCGGTTCCTTCTCCCACACCTTTGGTGGTGAAGAAGGGTTCAAAAATGTGATCCTGCACTTCCTCGGTCATCCCGACGCCAGTGTCGGTGACGGTCAGGACATTGTAAGCTCCCGGAGATATGCCCGCGTTGAGAATGGTGTGACGCTCGTCGAGTTGCTCGGTAGAGGTCTCGATGGTCAGCTTGCCTCCGTTAGGCATAGCGTCCCGGGCGTTGATGACCAGGTTCATTATGACCTGTTCGATCTGGCCACGGTCGGCTTCGATGGCGGCCAGATCAGCCGAAGTCACAATCGCCAGTTCCACATCCTCACCGATGAGTCTGCGCAGCATCGAGTTGAGATCGATAACCAACGCGTTGAGATCCAGGACCACAGGCACGATGACCTGTCGTCTTGAGAACGTCAGAAGCTGTCTGGTCAGCTCAGTGGCCCTCTCGGCTGCGGTCTTGATCCCGCCGATATACCTTCTGGCCGTGTCGGCACGGAGTTGGCCCACTGACGCCAGGTCAGCGTATCCGACGATGGCCGTCAGCAGGTTGTTGAAGTCGTGGGCGATTCCGCCAGCCAGTTGGCCGACAGCTTCCATCTTGTGTGACTGGGCAAGTTGCATTTCCAGCTGTTTGCGCTCGGTGATATCTACAACCATGCTCCGTCTTGCCACAACGTTGCCATCGGTGTCCAGGAACTGCTGCATCGACGAGCTGCCCCACAATCGCCTGCCGTCGGCGCGTCGGTACTCCAGCTCGACAGTGGGAATTTGGAGGCTTCGCTTTTCTCATCGAGAATATTCCTTGCTTTGTCGATCCCTTCTGGCGTTGCGGCATATAGACCTGTGAGTGGAATGCCGACGAGTTCATCGAGTGGGTATCCGAACAGCTCTGCGGCTCGCTGATTGGCCTGCACGATGATGCCTTCGGCGTCTGACGATATGTAGGCGATGGGGGCGCCATGATACAGCTCCCGATACTGGGCTTCGCTTCCTCTCAATGCTTCCTCGGCCTGGTTTCGTTGAGTGATGTCTCGGAGGATGGCAGTGAACACCGTCGTGTCGCCCATTTCCAATCTGGAGACAGATTTTTCAGCAGGGAATTTGGTGCCATCTTTGCGCAGGCCATACACCTCGGTCTCGCGCTCGGACATGTTTAAGGCATTTTCAGCTGATGTCGCGAATTCTGACACGTGCTGTTGGTGGGGTGATATCGATTCTCTGGGAATCAGAACATCCAGGGATTCGCCCACGACCTCTGCGGCCTCGTAGCCGAACATCTTTGCGGCGCCCTGATTGAACATCGTTACTCTGAACGATTCGTCCACCGATACTATTGCTTCTTCGGCGATGTCCAATATGCCTGAGAGGCGTTGCTCACTCTGGCTGAGAGCCATTTGATTGCTCTGGTTCTCTGCGTATATGTTGGCATTGTCCAAAGCGCCGGCTATCTGGGAGGCGACACGTTCTGCCAGATCAAGGTCTCTTGGTGAGTAACGATCAGACTGGTAGGATTGCCACTGGATCGTGCCAATCGTCACGCCGTTGGCCATCAAGGGAGCGCCCAGGAAGGACCGGAGACCCGCATTCACACTCGGCATCAGACCGGGATATCGCTTTTTGGTATCTTCTTTGGTGACAGGCAGATGGAGTACCGCCTTCTGCTCACGAACTAATGCTCCGGTGAATGTTTCAGGCACTTCGATTACATGTCCTTGCAGGCGTTCGGGCACACTGACTCCGTATACGTATTCTGTCGCCATCGTTTCCAGATCGTCTGACAACGCATTAATCTCCAACCTGTCGCAGGGGAGTAGCCTGCCAACAGCAAGGGCAAAACGTTCGTAGACTTCAGAGATGTCCAGGGATGACGTGATGATGCGCCCGATCTCTGCCAGGACCTCGCGCTCTTTTGCCACCTGTTCCGCGTGGGCATAGAGTTCGGAGTTGGCAACGGCGCCGGCGATCTGGTCTGCCACCCGTTCGGCGAGGATAACCTCCCGCTCACCATAGGCCGAAGGTTTGGTGGACTGCATTTGAATCATTCCGATCACTCTGCTTCTCGATACCAGTGGGGCAGCAAGAAATGACACAAGACCCACGTCGAAGTGTGGCAGCAAACCGGGATACTCTCTTGCCAACTCGTCTCTACGCGTGGCATGGACCAACACACTCGAAGCGGCGCACATAACTGCCAGGGTCAAAGACCCTGCCAACGAAGTTGTGGCTCCTGCATCCCATTGAGGAACGTCGATCCCTTCCTGGTAGGCATTTGTCAGCACACTGCGTTCATGGTCAACCAGGATGATCGTGGCCCTGTCGAAGGGAATCAACGTATTGACCTGCGCTGCAAAACTCTGGTAGACATGGTTGATGTCCGAAGACGATGTGATGATGCGGCCGATTTGTGCCAACACGGCGCTCTCTTCGGTCTGGATCTCGCTGAGTTGGAGGGCACGCAGCGCAGACCTTCGTTGATACGAGAGAATGGCCGCCGTCCAGATGGCGAACATGGCCAGGCCGCGGTTGGTTAACACGACCCACGGGACCCCGCCTTCCGGCGACAGGAAGAATCCCGCAATGGTAAGGACACTGCCCAGCGCGGCGGCGACGATGATCCATCGCCTTTTCTCAATCCACCAGGCTATGAGGACAGGCGCGACGTATGGCACCCCGCCCGCTACGCCCAGAGGGAGCAGGAGGTCCAATAAGAAAACACCGCCAATGAGGACCAGCATCGCCAAGACCAAACCGTTGACCCGTTCCGCAAAACGCTGGTATATGCGGCCGATGCCCAACGACGATCTGATGACCCGGCCGATTCGCGCCGACACGGCGTGCTCTTCGGTCCGGAACTCGCTGATCCAGAGGGCACGCAACGCAGACTTGCGTTGATACGAGAGAATGGCCGCCGTCCAGATGGCGAACATAGCCAGGCCGCGGTTGGTTAGCACGACCCACGGAACCCCGCCATCCGGTGACAGGAAGAATCCCACGATGGTAAGGACACTGCCCAGCGCGGCGGCGGCGATGATCCATCGTCTTTGCTTAATCCACCAGGCTATGAGGACAGGCGCGACGTATGGCACCCCGCCAGCCACGCCCAGTGGGAGCAGGAGGTCCAATAAGAAAACGCCGCCAGTGGCGATGAGCATCCCAATGATTAGACGGAAGTCGTTATTCAGCAGTCTGCTCAAGCCGAAATTCTCCATATCTGGTGGCCCACGCTTTCCAAAGGCGCCGTCCTCTCGGATTTTGTCACCCTATGTCTGGAGACGCGTCTGCGCTACATGCTGTATACCAAAATTCCCCACGTCATATTGCTGGGTTGTCGAAATAACCCTCATTCCTTGACATCGACGATTGTACGGTCACCCTGGAACGCTGTCAAACATGCTATTACGCAAACTGGACTCCATTTTGGTATGCCAGCTGGCAGTCCATCGATTTGGAAAGCGCCAGAATCATAATCATCTTGCCACCGAAACTCCCAGCCAGTACCGGGGTCCCGAATCGGCTGTCGACGCTCCAACCAAATCCACTGTCGGCGGTGGTCAGCGGAGCCACCACCACGCCGGCTGGCATGCCGATGATCTACACCAGAGACGGTGCGCCCATGATTACCCAGCGATGGTGATTTCCGAAGGGCAGACGTGCCGCGACAGTGTCCAATCTTGGTGTTGCGGATAGGGCCAAAAGGTTCACTTCCTTCCGATGCGCAGTCGATGGCGCGGGCAAATATAGCGGGACGTGTCAATGCAATGGCAAGCCAGCAGTGACGAGTTGCCCCAACACGTGTCGGCAGCGCTGGTGGATGAGGAACATATCCAACAACTTCGTTAGGCAGAACTCATGCCAACATCTAGAGGACAGAACACCGGCGGAAGATTCCAAAGCAAAATCTGTATTGACAGCTTTGTGAACCGCACATATACTCAGTATATATAACAAGTATGTATACAGGCAATTGACAC
>JASLRP010000230.1 GCA_030743915.1 SAR202 cluster bacterium
TGACATTGATAATCCAGCATATGCGGTTTATCAGAGGTTGCCGTTCCGGTTCGAGCAACTTGTCGGTGAACGCATTCTGGACATCTATGACGATAAGGGCGCAGTCGTTGGCGTCGATGAGTGAGTTGTGATTCATGTGGACCTCTTTCTCGGACGGATTATACTGGCGGAACGAAACGCTCTCAACAATCGCGTTGCGGGAGCATCTTGTCTCAGAAGGTAGTAGAATGACGAGGTGGGAACTTTCAACGTGCCAGTAGAAATCGGCGATCGTGACCGTCAGCAATGGACGGAGGTATCCGCATTGGTGGATGCAGGAGCGTCGATATCGTCGTTGCCGGCTTCATTGCTACATGAGCTAGAAGTTCCGATCCTGTCGGAACAACAACAGGTCGTGACTCTGGTCCTTTTCAATGACGAAGGAACACCGCCGCTCTTGGGCGCTATGGCCCTTGAAGGACTATTCATGGGAATTGATCCTCACGCGAGAAGACTCATTCCTGTCGAAGGTCTGTTGATGTCGTCGTCGATGGCGGCGTGATTTATACATATGTTCCGTGAGGCCGATTTGGTGTTGATGCCTCTAATGGTAGATAATGACTCTGGGAACTCATATAAAAGCAGGTGAAATTTGGCTGGCGCGCTGGACGGCATCAAAGTAATAGACTTCGGACAGTATGTTGCAGGCCCCCTCACCGGGATGTTGCTGGCTGATCAGGGCGCGGACGTGGTGAAGGTTGACCCTCCAGGCGGCCCTCGTTGGGACACTCCTGCCAACTCTACCTGGAACCGCGGCAAGCGCTCCATAGTTCTCGACCTCAAGGACCCGGTGGACCTGGACCGAGCCAGGGAGCTATCCAAATCTGCTGATGTGTTGGTGGAGAATTTCCGGCCTGGAGTTATGGAACGCCTGGGCCTGGGAACAAAGACCCTCACCGACGCGAACCCCAGGCTGATCTACTGTTCAATGCCGGGATTTGCCAGCGACGATCCGCGCTCTGGCGTGCCTGGATGGGAGGGCATCATCGCCGCGGCTTCGACCACGATGAGAGGCCCGCTACTTGCCGATTCTCTTGGGAAACCGGCCTACACCGCAATTCCCATTGCCTCGTCATACGCCGCATTCCAGGCTGTTGTGAGCATCGCTATGGCCCTGTGGGTGCGTGAGCATGGAGACACAGGCCAGTGCATCGAGGTCCCCTTGTTTGACGGTATGTTCACTGCCATCGGCGGGCAACGCATCATAAACCCGTACCCCCCGATACCAGGACTCGGCGGGACCTGGACCGGTCAGTTCGAGTGCAAGGACGGACGCTGGGTGATGTTCGGTTCCGGCAACACCAATTTCCGTGAGTTCGTGAAGGCCGCGGGGATCACTTCCTGGGACAAAAAAGGTCTGACTGACCGCGAGCGGCTGTTTAACGACCCGGAGCTTGCGGCTGAACAAGAACGTCGGATCATCGACCTTTTCAAGACTAAGACAGCCCAACAGTGGGAGGACCTGATTGCCAAAGCCGGCAGTGAGTGCGCTGTTTGCCGCACCAGCGCCGAATGGCTTGAACATCCCCATGCCAGAGAATCGAAGGCAGTCATTGAGGTGCGCGACCCCCAGCTTGGCACGATACTGCAACCCGGAGTCAACCCTCGATTAGCCGGAACTCCGGGTTCAGTGCGAGGCCCAGCGCCTGCTCTGGATGAGCACCGTGAGGAGATACTGGCGGAAATCGAAGCCGGCCCACGACCAACATCAGCAGATGAAATCCGAGCCACGCTCAGGTCGGCTCTCAAGGGAATCAAGGTTCTCGATCTTTGCATCATCCTGGCTGGCCCGACCTGCGGGCGAACGCTGGCAGAGTTCGGCGCCAACGTTATCAAGATCGACAATCCCAATCGCGACTCGACCATCGCGTTCCACAACTCCGTCAATCGAGGCAAACGCAGTATTCTGCTCGATCTCAAGACTGATGAGGGCAGAGACATCTTCTGGCGGCTGCTGGAGGATACCGATGTTGTGGTGCAGAACTACCGCAAGGACCGAATCGCCAGTTTGGGCCTGGGCTACGAAGAAGCTGTCAAGCGCAAGCCCGACATCATCTACGCTTCTTTGAACGCTTACGGGCACATTGGCCCCTGGGCAGACCGACCGGGCCACGAACAGTTCGCCCAGGCCACCACAGGCATGCAGTCGCGATTTGGCGGCGACGGCCAGCCCCAACTTCAGCCCCACGCTATCAACGATTACGGAACAGGCTTGATGGGAGCTTACGGAGTTGCCCTGGCTCTGCTTCATCGTCAGAAAACAGGCGAAGGGCAGTTCCTTGACGGCGCGCTGGCATACACAGCCATGACTCTCCAGTCGTCGCTGGTCCAGGAGTACGACGGAAAGACATGGGATGAGCCGAGAGGCCAGGACGCTCTTGGTTCCGGCCCTCTACATCGCGCATACCAGGCCAGTGACGGATGGGTGTTCTTCGGCGCTCGAATAGCCGACCTTCCGGCGCTCTCTCAGGTCCCAGGGCTGGAAGGAGTCGAGAAACTTCGAGGCGACGCGCTGGAGCGCATGCTTGAGGAGCGGTTCCGACACACCACCGTCGAACAATGGGTAGGCAAGCTCACAAGGGTGGGCATCGGTTCTCACAGGATCGTGACCAGCAACCAGGAACTTATGGAAGACGGCTGGGTGCGCGCCCACGGTCTCAGCATCACCCGTGACCACGAGGGATGGGGGCCGATTACCACGACTGGCCCTGCTCCGCGACTCTCGCGCACTCCTGTGCAGCCGGGGCGGGTCGCTTCGAGGCCAGGCTCTGACGCCAAAGTAATTCTCGCCGAAATCGGTAGGGCGAACCAACTGGACAGGCTGGTGGCTGCCGGGGTCATCCGAACCGAGGGCGTCACGGCCAGCGAACGCTGAGCCGGAGACACTTCGCACAAGATAACAGCGCGTGATCAACACCGGGCTTGCTGGCAAGGTTGCCCTGATTTCCGGAGCTAATCACGGAATCGGCGCGGCAACGGCCAAGGCTCTGGCTGTCCAGGGAGCGAAGGTCTTTCTCACATACTATCGTGAGAATACTCCTTACCTGCCAGAGGAGTTGGACCAGGCCAGGGACGCCAATGTTGGCGGCGACGCCCTGTATCGAGCGTTGCAGCAACAACCCATTGAACCGATAGTCGAGGCCATAATAGACTCGGGCGGCATTGCGGTCGCAAGCGAGTTTGACCTGGGGAACACTGAGAACATCCCGGCCCTGTTTGACATGTGCGAATCCGAGCTTGGCCCTGTCGATGTTCTCATCAACAACCACACCGTTGATCAATACGAGACCTTCGACCCCGATTCGGTGACTGATGGCGGCGTTGGGCTGATCTCGTCCGAAGGCATCGACGCACACTTCGCTGTCAACACCCGCGCATACGCGCTGATGATGTCCGAGTACGTTACTCGATACATTCAAAAGGGCGCATCCTGGGGCCGAATCATCAACACCAGCACTGATGCCGCCCACGCCCATACACAGAACGTCAACTACGCTGCCAGCAAGCACGCCATCGAGTCCTATTCTCGGTCGGCGGCGATGGAACTGGGTAAGTACGGCATCACGGTGAACATTCTCGCACCCGGCCCCATCCAGACGGGCTACATCACGCCTGAATTTGAGGTTGAGATCGCCAGAGGAACGCCTCTGGGCAGTGTGGGCCAGCCGGAAGACATCGCCGACGTGATGGTCTTCCTTGCTTCGGAGCAGGCTCGCTGGGTGACCGGACAACTCATCTATGTCGGGGGCGGTTGGCGCATGGGGCAATGAGCCTGCTGGTCGATCAGGCCCCGTGTTAACATTAATTACAGAATTCGCAGTATTTCTTGGAGAAAGGTAGGACGATGGCGAAGCGAACGGTCATCTACTTCGAGGTCGAACCGGAGTTGCGCAACCGCTGCAAAGCGGCGGCGGCCCTGAGCGGAACCACTCTCAAGCAGTGGGCGATGGACGCGTTGAAAGAAAAATTGGAGAGCGAACTGGCGGTGCCCAAAATCACAGATAACGCCATCGTTATCGAATCAAAAGGTTCATTGGAGGACACGCTGGAATTGGTGGAGAAACTCTCTCCCAGCATCAAAGAGGGAATCTTGAAAGTTACGGATCCCACTGACGATCTCGAGATTTTGAGGTCGGAGAGGATGGATGACTTTGGTGGCTGACCGCAGTCATATCGTTATTGATGCCAACATTGCCATTAACGTCGCTGTGACCACACATCCTTATCACGAACAGGCTTTGCGGTTGACTCAGGAATGGTTGGACGATGGCAATGCCCTGACAGCGCCCCCTCTGTTTGAAAGTGAGGTCGATAGTTTCGTCAGGCTGAATACTACGCGAGGAATCTGGACGCCGGACGCAGGACGGGGCATCTTGAGAATTGTGGACTCGTTGCCTGTTACGATGACCCATGATCCTAGAGTCAGAGGAATCGCGCGATCCATTGCAGAAACTTTCGATGAACGCGGGGTTTATGACTCAACATATGCCGCTCTGGCACAATTACTGAACTGTGAATTCTGGACTGCGGACAGGCGATTTTATCAGCGAGTGCATGATCAACTGGGCTTCGTCAGGTTTGTGGACGAGTCGTAACCTCGTTCGGTTCGCGTCCGTGATTGCATCTCCGAGAATCTTTCCGCAATTCAATTAAAGCGCCAGTGGTGGAGTGTTTCAGACACTCCCTCAACGCCACTTTGTAGCACGGGCGTGCCTACACGGTGGCGTTGGCGGTTGCTAACTGGCGTGCCACAAACGCTTTGGCGACCTCCAGAGCGTGGTCGGTCTCTTTGCCGGCTCGCAGGATGAAATTGTGGGGCATGTCCGGGTATTCCTCGATCTCCACGTTGCCGCTGGCCGCCCGATACGACTCGACGAACGTTCGAGGTATGGACATCGGGATGTTCAGGTCAGCAGTCCCTTGAATGATCAGGAGCGGAGGCAGAACGGCATCCTCGCCCCTATCGAGTATCCCCTGGGGACTGCCTTCTTGCATGGTCTCCTCGTTCAAGAAGTAGTTCACTGAGTTAGACATCAGGCTGTCATTCTCGATACGTTGGGCGTACTGATAACGGGCGTAGGAGTCCAGCACTGGTGATCCGGCGATTGCATAGGCCACCGTCCCGTCGTGACGTTCGACATCTGGAGACGAGAGGACAGTGTACCGAGGGTCGTGGGGCCTCATCGCAGCCAGCATGAGAGTGTGCCCCCCGCTGGACGCTCCCGCGCCGCCGAGGTGGTCCGGTGAGGCGTTGAACTCCGAAGCATGGGCCTTCAGCCATCTGATGCCGTAGCTGGCGTCCTGCACCTGCGCAGGGTAGGGTTGGTCCGGAGCCAGCCGAAAGTCCACCGATGCGATAACCAGGCCGCTGGAGGCCAGACCCACGTTGAATATTTCCTGCTGGGTCCGGTGTCCCGCGTTCCATGCTCCACCGTGAACGAACAGGATGGCCGGAAACGGCCCGTCGCCCTGGGGCTGGTAGATGGTCGCCTCCCAGGGCTGGCCGAGGGCTTTTTGATACGGAACGTCGAAAGTTCGGACTTCGTAATTGGCCTGTGGGTCGTAGTCGAACGTCGATGGCATGGATGCTCTCCGTCAGAGATTGAGTCTGGCCTGTCAGAACCTACACAGCAGCGGTTGCGGTTGCCAACTGTCGCGCCACGAATGCCTTCGCAAGCTCCAGAGCCTTGTCGGTTGCGTCGCTG
>JASLRP010000231.1 GCA_030743915.1 SAR202 cluster bacterium
ACGTCCTGTTGGGCCTTGTTGAATCGGTGAATCTCGTCCACGAATAGAATGGTGCGTTGGCCGTTCATGCCCAGCCGGTCGCCTGCCTCTGACATCACGCGGCGAAGGTCTGCGACTCCCGATGCCACGGCGCTGACCCTCTCGAAGTGACTGCTGGTCTCAGCGGCCAGAAGGAGCGCTAACGTCGTCTTTCCGGTGCCTGGCGGCCCCCAGATGATCATGGACGGGACATGGCCGTCGCTTAGCGAGCGGCGGAGGGCGGAATCCGGGCCCACAATGTGGGACTGACCAACGTAATCCGCGAACCGCTTGGGGCGCATCCTGGCGGCAAGTGGGGCCATCCGCTGTTTTTGGTCCGCGGCGCTATGCTCGAAGAGAGTCATATTTCTTCCTTGAGTCATGCATCTTGTGGTTTTGTCCGGGCGGGGCAGCCCATAATCGAATCAGATCGGGTTGACACTTCTTCCAACCGATTTTACCATCCACCATAAGAGTTTGAATAAACGCGAACGGGGGCGGATATTGAAAACTTCTACGGTTCTGGCGTGCGAACGATGTCATCGGCCGGGGGTAAACGGCGCTCTATACGAGATGCAATTGGGTGGGGTCGAGTTGCTCTGTTGCATTCGTTGCGCGTTCAGGAACGGGCCGGCCATGATGCGATCTTTCAAAATCGCGCTTGTTGTCGGGACAATATTGATTGCCCTGAATCAGGGCGATGTTGTGGTGGGCGGAGAGTTTCCAGCGGCGCTGTTATGGAAAACTCCCCTGACTTATGCCACGCCATTCCTGGTCTCATTATGGGGCGCTCTGGCCCACGCGAAGCGATAGGCGCTGGACGGTCTACGTCACATCAGTTCAGCGATTGTGACTCCGCCATTCCCTTCCGCAGGGCTCGCCGCATAATGCCGCTTGACCAGTGGGTGCTTTGACAGGTAATCAGCCACGGCGCCTTTCATGGTCCCGGTGCCTTTGCCGTGGATGACTCGCACTCGGTGCAGTCCGGCGACAGACGCATCGTTCAAGAATTTCTCCAGTTTCGAAAGGGCGGGCCTGACTTTCATCTGCCTGAGATGGACTTCAGAGGACATGGATGCTGCTCTCATCAACCGGGACGGCTGTTCGTCTCGTCTTCGTGAAGTCATTATTTGCTCGCCTGTCTGGCGAGGTTCTTCAGAGCGTTTCGCACGTCAGATTCGTCAGTTGGAAGCACGGTTCGAGGGTCCAGTATCACTGCGTCGTCCTCAATTCGGGCCACAATAGGCGGTGTGTTGCTCCTGAGACGTTGAGCCATCGTTTCGGCGGCCCCCGGCTGAGGCGATGGGATGCGTGTCACCCAGGTGGGCAGGGTCTCTCCCGGAAGGCTGCCTCCGCCGATAGCCGACCGCGAAGGAGTGGACACAGCGTTCGGTGCGACATCGGCCCAGGCTTCCGCCTGTTTCCTTAACTCATCTTCGGTCGCTGAGATCATCCTCCAGATTGGGATTTTTGACGTGGCCTCATCGCGGATGTAGTGGAGGACTGTGGCGGCCAACGCCGCCATGCTCATCTTGTCGATTCTGATGGCGCGTGCCAAGGGGTGACTCGACGCTCTGGCCACAGCGTCCTTTTTGCCAATGATAATCCCCGCCTGCGGGCCTCCCAACAGCTTGTCGCCCGAAAAGAAGCCAAGCTCAACTCCGGCGGACACGCTCTGTTGGGGCATTGGTTCGGGAGCCAAACCATAGGGCGTCGTGTCCAGCAGACATCCGCTGCCAAGGTCATGCAGGACGGGGACACCCCGACGCTCGCCAACTTCGACCAGCTCATCAAGCGTGGGGGCGCTGGTGAATCCCATCACCTTGAAGTTGGAGGCGTGAACAGACAAGATCGCGCCTGTGTTTTCAGTTATCGCAGCGTCGAAGTCCCGAGCGTAGGTGCGGTTAGTGGTCCCGACTTCGACCAGCGTCGCGCCGCTCTGCCTCAGGACGTCGGGAATTCGGAATCCGCCCCCGATCTCGACGGCCTCGCCTCTGGAAACGATCACCTCTTTGCCGACTGCCAGCGCCGCCAGACCCAACATTATGGCAGAGGCGTTGTTGTTGACGACCAACGCCGCCTCGGCGCCGGTCACCTGGCTCATCAACTGGGAGATGTGAGATTGGCGGGAGCCGCGCTTGCCGGTTTCCAGGTCCATCTCCAGATCGCTGTACCCGGATGCTGCTCTCTGCATTGCCTGGATCGAGTCATCGCTCAGCGGGGCGCGACCCAAATTGGTGTGAAGTATCACGCCGGTGGCGTTGATCACGCGCTCTGGCCATGCGCGCCATCGTTTGTTGGAACGTTTTTCGATCTCGGCGACCAGCGCCGGCAGGTCTGGAGGCTCTGCGCCATTGGAAACCGAGACTCTGATCTCGTCGAGATTCTGCCTGATGAGGTCCAGAACCGCGTCTCGGGAGTGCGCTTCGATCAACTGAACGATGGCGTCTTCCTCAAGAATGCGATTCACCGGAGGTATTGCTCTGAACCCAGTTGTCATACTCTACGCTCTGATTGGGGTTGGCAATTTTGATTATAACCCGATGTCGATGTTCGCCGCATCGCCAGAGAAAGGGGCATTGGCGCGCATTCGAGCCCATCTCGGTTGTTGACCCGCTTTTGGCGCCTCTTGTAAAATGTGAACACTTTCCCAAACGGATGGATTTATATGATTGTAATTGGACTTACCGGCGGTATCGGAACAGGCAAGACCCATGTGTCTGGCATACTTTCCGATCTGGGCGCCACCGTGATTAACGCCGACCTTGTGGGGCAC